>NZ_JALBWO010000041.1:0-6287 GCF_050026815.1 Rhodanobacter ginsengiterrae
ATTTGAGCTTGTTTTTTCGTCCTGTGCTTCGGTGTGAAGGACGAGAAGGCCCAGTCGAACTGGTAGCACCCATTACCGTTTCATAGGCCTGTTCACCACCGCAGCGCGCTTGTTGCATATACCGGGCAGTATGAGCACGACGGGTGAAATCAGAGACACGATGAGATTCATAATCAAACCTCAAATTTTTCAGGAGTCAAAATTTCGATCGTTTCTGTCAAGTTTTTTGATTTCATCGCTCCCGCATCGAGTCATCCACACCTTTGCGTAGCGGATCAAGGATGTATTCGATCACCCGCCGTTTCCCCGTCCTGATTTCCGCCGTCAGCGCCATGCCTGAGGTCAGGCGCACTTTGACGCCGTCGACCAGCAACTCGGTCTTCTTCATCTTCACCCGAGCCTGGTAGATTAGCCCGAGTTTTTCGTCCTGGATCGCATCATGCGAAACACTCTCCACGACACCCTCGATATAGCCGTAGCGCGTATACGGAAAGCTCTCGACCTTGATCGTTGCGCGCTGACCGGGGCGCACAAAGCCGATGTCTTGGTTGAGCACGGTGGCTTCCACTTCCAGCGGCTCGTTCTCGGGCACGACGGAGAGTAGGGGCTGGGCCGGGGTGACCACGCCGCCGACGGTATGCACGGCCAACTGCTGCACGGTGCCGGTCACGGGTGCGCGTAGCTGCATCAGTGCGTTGCGCTGGGTGGTGCGGGCCACTTCCGGCTCGAACTGCTGGATCTGTTCGCGGGCCTGGCGCAGTTCGTCGAGCAGTTGACGGCGGGTGTCGGTGATGGTGACGGACAACTCTTCCTTCGCCCCGGTGATCGCTGAGTGCAGTTCCGCGCGACGGCTTTGCTGGCCGGCGAGATCGCGCTCAGCGTTGATCCGTTCCTGCTTGCGCTGCAGGTAGTCCTGCCGGGGCACGTAGCTTTTGTCCAGCAGCTTCTCGTAGTCCGCCACACGAGTGCGCGAGATCGCCAGGTACTGCTGCAGCGGGACGATCGCCGACTCGACGGTGCGCAGCTCGGCCTGCTTCTGCGCCACCATCGCTTCCAGGCTCAGCTTCTTGGCGGCAAAGGCCGCGTATTCGCTGAGCCCGAGGCGCTGGGTGGCTTCAAAGCGTTGTGCGGGCAGATCGCCGTCGTGTTTCATCGTCGGCGGGGTGGCATCGTCGATGGCCTGCACCAGGGCGGCGGATCGTGCGGCGGCAAGCCGGGCACTGATCAGAGCCTCCTCGGCCTTCTGGCTGTCGGCCGTGGTGGCGGTGGCGTCCAGCTCGATCAGCAGGTCGCCCTGCTTCACCGCCTGGCCGTCGTGCACCAGGATGCGGCGTACCACCGCCGTCTCGGCCGGCTGGACGATCTTGGTGCGACTGTTGGTCACCGTCTTTCCCGGTGCGACGGCGACCACGTCGAGCTTGCCGAAGCAGGCCCATAGAAGGGCCATGCAGAACAGGCCCATGATGATCCAAAGGCTGGCACGCGGTGCTGGCGACAGCGGGGTTTCGGTGAGCTCTAGGTGGGCTGGCAGGAAGGCCAGCTCGTCGCGCGTGCGCCGGATCGGTTCCAGGGCACGGCGCTCCGCCCAGGCTGCGCGAAACACCTGCGCGTAGCGTCGAAGCACGTCACCGATTGCGGCGAGTCGATTCGTCATGGGTCAGCCCTGCTGCAGCCGGGAAAGATGCGCGAAGTGCCCATCAGGACGCTTCAGCAATTCATCCGGCGCGCCGGTTTCCACGATGCGCCCCTTGTCGACCACGACGATGCGGTCGGCATGACGCACGGTTGAAAGACGGTGGGCGATGATCAACACGGTGCGGCCCTGGCAGATCGCCCGCATGTTGGCCATGACCGCGCGCTCGGACTCGTAGTCGAGCGCACTGGTGGCCTCATCGAAAATCAGGATGCGCGGATCGGCCACCAGCGCGCGGGCAATCGCCACGCGCTGGCGCTGCCCGCCGGACAGGCCGGCACCGTGCTCGCCGACGATGGTGTCATAACCTTGGGGGAGTTCCACGATGAACTCGTGGGCACCGGCCAGTTCGGCCGCCTGAATCACGCGCTCCAGTGGCATGCCGGGGTCGATCAGCGCGATGTTTTCGCGCACGCTGCGATTGAACAGGAAGTTCTCCTGCAGCACGACACCCAGCTGGCGCCGTAGCCACGCGGGGTCGGCCAGCGCCAGGTCGGAACCATCCACCAGAATGCGACCCCGTTCGGGCACGTAGAGCCGCTGCACCAGCTTGGTCAGCGTGCTCTTGCCGGAACCGGAGCGACCCACGATACCGACCACCTCGCCCGGCTGGATATCGAGGTTGATCCCCGCCAGCACTTCGGCGGTATCGGGGCGATAGCGAAAGCTCAGGTTTTCGAACGTGATCCGGCCCTGGATCGGCGGCAAGGCCATCCGGCTGCCGCCTGCCTCGGTGCGCGTGTTAAGGATGTCGCCCATCCGCTCCATCGAAATGCCGACCTGTTGGAAGTCCTGCCACAACTGGGCCAGCCGCACGATCGGCGTGGAAACCTGGCCGGACAGCATGGTGAAGGCAATCAACTGGCCGACCGACAGGGTGCCGTCGATCACCATCTGGGCGCCCCAGTACAGAACCGCCACGCCAACCAGCTTCTGCAGCAACTGGATGCCCTGCTGGCCGATGTTGGCCAGATACGTCACGCGAAACCCGGCACTGACGTAGCCGGCCAGCTGGTTATCCCAGGTGCGCACCATGCGCGGATCCACCGCCAGCGCCTTGACCGTGCCGATACCCGAGATGGTTTCGACCAGGAACGACTGGTTGTCGGCGCCGCGCACGAACTTCTCGTTCAATCGTGCGCGCAACGTTGGCGTGATGGCGGCCGACCAGATCGCGTACAACGGCAGCGAGATCACCACGATCAGGGTCAGCCAGCCGCTGTAGAAGAACATCACGGCCAGGAATACGAAGGTGAACAGCAGGTCCAGCACCGAGGTCAGCGTCTGTCCGGTGAGGAAGTTGCGGATGTTTTCCAGCTCGCGCACGCGGGCGATGGTGTCGCCAACGCGACGCGACTCGAAGTAGGCCAGCGGCAGCGCCAGGATGTGCCGGAACAATCGCGCGCCCAGCTCCACGTCGATGCGACTGGTAGTGTGCGCGAACACATAGGTACGCAATCCCGCCAGCACCACGTTGAACAGGGTGATCACCACCAGGCCGATGGTGATGACCGTCAGCGTGGTCATGGCGTGGTGCACCAGCACCTTGTCCATCACCACCTGGAAGAACAGCGGCGTGACCAGCGCAAACAGTTGCAGGAAGAACGACACCACCAACACTTCCAGCAGCAGCTTGCGGTACTTCACCACCGCCGGAATAAACCAACTGAAATCGAACTTCGCCAGCTCGGCCACCATCGAGGCGCGTGAGGCGACGGTAAGCAGGCGGCCATCGTAGCGGGCCGCGAATTCGTCGCGGGTCAGAATACGAGGGCGTTGCAACTCGAGATCGTGGATCAGGACTTTTTCGTCGTCGACCTTGGCGAGGACGAATGCCGTGCCGTCCTGTTGCAGCGCCAGTGCCGGCAAGGCCACACAATCGAGGCGATCGGCGGGCTGCCGGATGACTTTTGCCTTGAGGCCGAGCTTCTTCGCGGCCAGCAGCAACGCGGTCTCGTCGAGCGGTTGCGAGCCCCGACCGGCTTCATGGCGCAGCTGTTCCGCGTTCGCGGCGATGCCGTGGAATTGGGCCAATAAAACTAGGCCCTGGAGCGGCTGGTCGTTTGAGGCATCGACTGCTCCTCCCGTCTCGCTCCCATCTGGCGGCGGGCTATCGGCAAAACCATCGGCAATTACTGCAGCGTCCATGCTTGATATCGGTCTCTACATCTGGGACAAACAGACGTGAGCCCGCTGTCGTGGATAGCAGTCGAGGATGTGATCAGCAGTAAGGCTTTGCGGGGTCGTACCCCATAAGGTGAAACTCCACCCTCACCACTGCTCGGCCTGCATTTAGGTCTGCCTTCCTTCTGCGTTGCAACACGTAAATTTGCACGTGATCGCAAGTTTTCACTGAGTCTGCGCGTAGAAAAAGATAAACACAATTCGCTGTTCGTGGACTGGATCGCATTTGCAAGTAGAGATATCTGACTGAAAGCCTGATGCCACCTCGACGAGACTCGATAGCGTCAGATTTCCCTGACAAGCATTGATGGCATAGGCCTTGGTGGCTGGAGCAGTTCCGCCAGCCGCGGCTGGCGAAGGATCTGATCCAGGGGATCGAGGTAACGATCTGACTAAGGCCGCTTAAGAAATAGCGGAAAAGCGGTCCCAATTTTGGGAAAAAGCTGCCCCTCTCCTACACCCGATAACGCACCCTAATCACCGACAGTCATAGGATCGTGACTCAAAGCCAGCTTCGAGACGCTGCCGATGTCTCAGGATGTCGGTGGTGAGCGACAGCCTTGGCTCCTCAGGTTCCGTAGAACTGGATACCGTGATGGCATAGCTCGGGGAGCGGCTCGTCGGGAAGAACGCACGTCATCGTAACGGGAAGCGCCAACGGCGGTGACACGGAGGTCAGCTCCAGCGTCGTGAGCTGCACCATAAGTTCGTTGTTTCCCTTGGCCACCACCAAGGTGAGCAACAAGAAAACGTCTGAATCGTCCGACCCGCGGTGGGCTTCCACCAGATAGGCGGCTCGCACGGAGGGCTCACGCTCGTAGAGACCGCGGAGCGCCAGCACCAAGGCATCCGTCGGCACGGATGGTAGGCACACTCCGACCTGCTCATTCGTCCCCAGCGTTTCCCTAGAAAAGACGCCAAGCGGGCGGCCTTCCAGGAGAGCGCCGATCTCCGGCGGATAGAACGTCAGCTGATCTCGGTTAGGGTTGAGTATCAGGGTTGCGCCGCGAGTCAGCTCAAAGAGCCGCCGCCCGGCCATGGCCACGATCATGACCTTGCCTGTGGCTGCCACTACCTCCGCTTGTTCCCGATCACTGAAAAACGGCAACACCGTCTGTCCGTTGTCGGGCCTGATGAACTGAACGAACCGGATGCGATCGGGCGGCGCGGGTCCGGTGGGAACGTGCGCATACACCGTGGCCTCCATGAGTGCCTTATAGAAGCGCTGCTCGGCATCCATGATATCCGTGGGATTCGAGGCGGCCCTCGCCGCTTCAAGCAACGCGTCAAGTGGTGATCTGGCTATCTTGGGCATGCGACATTCGACGAAAGTTGGTTCGCGTCGGCGATGGGTGCGATCGGCACCTACGAATTGTTCCGACGCCGTATTGGCAGATCATTCCGACGAAGCTACCCGCCGGGTGGGCTCGTCAAGCGCCGGCGTCTTTCGCGGTTCGCGCGAAAGACGTCCTCGAAGCGGTCAATGAAGTCGTGCGCCGCACCGCGGAAGCGTAGCGCGTCGACAGGTAAAGACACACCCAACTCGCGAGCGATGTCCATCGCGTACTTCACTTGGCTGTCGGTCGGCAGCTGCAGGTCGGGATCAAGGCATGCTGCGAGCGAATTCGCAAAACATTCTGACAAACGCTCAACAAATGCGAGGTCGAACTCGTCGTGGCAGGCCCGCTCACGCTGCACGCCAAGCGCCTCCCCGAGCCGATCGTCCATCGGCACGGGGATGGACCACTGATCTTCGAACACCAGTTGCAGGAGCATGGACTGGTTTCCTATCGGTCGTAGGGTGGCCAAACGCTGAGGCTATCAGCAAAACTACGAATATCGTAGTATCGGCGACGCGGCAAAGCAACGAATCTCGTAGGGGTTATCCTCCACGAGAATTCCATGTCGCGCCCAAGCGAACCGTCATCCATCTTGAGCAAGCGGCTGAGGCAAGCGCGTCAGGATGCCGGTCTATCCCAGAAGGATCTGGGCATCCTCGCCGGTCTGGATCCCTTCGTGGCTAGCACACGCATCAATCGATACGAGCAGGACGTTCATGCCCCGGATCAAGCAACGGCGAAGCGCCTGGCGAAAGCGCTCGGCGTGCCGCTGGCGTATCTCTACGCCGACAACGAACGGCTTGCTCGAATGATCCGTGCCTTCAGCGCGCTGGATGCCACTGAGCAAGATAGGCTTCTACAGGCCATTGAACACGCGTAAGTGCTCTCCCTTAGGCCTCCTTGCCATTCAACAACCGGTCGAGAAAGGATGTGCGCTGCGGCGGGGTTCACCCCCGATTTCACGGACACTTACGAGAAGGCCGATGCGGCCGATGAGGAGTGTTCATGTCGAAGCGAAGAAAATTCAGCAGCGAGTTCAAGCGTGGCGCGGTTGAACGAGCTAATCAGCC
>NZ_JALBWO010000042.1:0-36824 GCF_050026815.1 Rhodanobacter ginsengiterrae
TGCAAGAGTAGGTCACCGCCAGGGGCTTTATCCTGAAACACCCTCACCGGAAACGGTGGGGGTTTTTCTTTGGTGCGGTGGCGACCACAGGTCGCGACCCGCAACAGGTCACCGCCAGGGGCTTTATGCTGGAAGGCCTCCCCCATCGGGAGGCCTTCGTCTTTATGGCGCCTGGCACCACTGGCTTGTGCGGGGTGCTTTTTCCTGTTCGAGGTGGGTCGAGGTACCGTTCGCTGGCGAACGCCGTTGGGGGCAGTCAGCCCACGCATGTTCTTGCGCTTGTCGGTAGAATTGGCCGATCCCCTCGCCACGAACGCGCATGACGACTTCCAATCCAGGCCGCCTCGGCCCCTTGTCGTACCTGATTTTCTCTTCGCGCTGGCTGCAGCTGCCGTTGTATCTGGGCTTGATCGTCGCCCAAGGCATTTACGTGGTGCAGTTTCTGCGCGAATTGTGGCATCTCGTCGAAACAACGCTGTTCCACGACGGTATCGACGCCACGGCGGGTGCGGACAGTGCCGAGGCGACGATCATGTTGACGGTACTGGGGTTGATCGATGTGGTGATGATCTCGAACCTGCTGGTCATGGTCATCGTGGGCGGTTACGAGACTTTTGTCTCCCGGCTGCGGCTGGAAGGACATCCGGACCAGCCGGAATGGCTGTCGCACGTGAATGCCACGGTGCTGAAGGTCAAGCTGGCCATGGCGATCATCGGCATCTCCTCGATCCACCTGTTGGCTACTTTCATCAAGGCGCGCAGCATGGATGGCCAGACCATCATGTGGCAGATCCTGTTGCACCTGACATTCGTGATCTCCGCGGTCGCGTTGGCGTACATCGATCGTTTGACCCAGCCAGGTGGCAAGCAGGCAGCGACACACTGAATTCGCCGGGGGGGCGCGGCGACCACCTGACGAGGCAGCCCTGTTGCTACTCTTTGCCGATCCGTGGGCGAAGGAAATCTTGTGGACCAACGTTACATACTGGCAATAGATCAGGGCACGACCAGCTCGCGGGCGATGCTGTTTGATCAAGCCGGGTGCGTTGCCGGATCGGCGCAACGGGAATTTCGCCAGATCTTTCCGCAGCCGGGCTGGGTTGAACATGATCCGCGGGAAATTCTTTCCAGCGTGCTCGCAACGATCGCGGAGGTGCTGCAATCCGTACAGGCGGGGGCCGAGACTCTCGCCGGCATCGGCATCACCAACCAGCGCGAGACCACGGTGGTATGGGACCGCCATACCGGGGACCCGGTCTACAACGCCATTGTGTGGCAGTCGCGACAAAGTCTGGCGATCTGTGAGCGGCTTGAGGCCGCCGGTCACGCGCCGCTGGTGCGCGCCCGGACCGGGCTGTTGATCGACGCCTACTTTTCCGGCAGCAAGGTCCGCTGGATTCTCGATCATGTTGACGGTGCCCGCGTTCGCGCCGAGCGTGGCGACCTGCTGTTCGGCACGATCGACAGCTGGCTGATCTGGAACCTCAGTGGCGGCCGGCTGCACGTCACCGATGTCAGCAATGCCGCTCGCACGATGTTGTTTGACATCCATGCGAGATGCTGGGACGACGAACTGCTGCAGATGCTGGATATTCCCCTTTGCATGCTGCCGCAGGTGCGTTCGTGCAGCGAGGTCTACGGTCAGACCGCCGCGCTGCCAGGCCTGCCGGCCGGGGTGCCGATTTGTGGCGTCGCGGGCGACCAGCAAGCGGCGCTGTTTGGCCAAGCCTGCTTCCAGCCCGGCATGGCCAAGAATACCTACGGCACTGGCTGCTTCATGCTCATGAATACCGGCACGCGGGCCGTGCCGTCGCAGCACGGGCTGCTGACCACGATCGCGTGGGAGCTGGACGGAGCGGTCGAGTATGCGCTTGAAGGCAGCATCTTTGTCGCCGGCTCGGTGGTGCAGTGGTTGCGTGATGGATTGCAGATGCTGGAATGCGCTGCCGATTCGCAGGCCTGTGCCGAAAGCGTACCGTCCAGTGAGGGTGTCTATCTGGTGCCGGCCTTCGTGGGTCTGGGGGCGCCGTACTGGCGCAGTGACGTGCGTGGCGCGATCTTCGGATTGTCACGCGGCACGCGCAAAGAGCATGTGGTGCGTGCGGCACTCGAATCGATGGCTTACCAGTCGCGCGACGTGCTGGCCGCGATGGAAGCCGATGCCGGGATTCCGCTCAGGGAACTGCGCGCCGATGGAGGCGCCATCGCCAACGATTTCATGGCGCAATTCCAGAGCGACCTGCTCGGCCTGCCGGTGCTGCGGCCGAAAGTCGCCCAGACCACGGCCCTGGGTGCGGCCTACCTCGCCGGCCTGGCGGTGGGCTTCTGGGAAAGCCGTGAGCAGATCGCCAGCTTGTGGCAGATCGATCGACGCTTCCGTCCGCTGATGGAGAAGGTCGCGAGTGATCGTCTGTATCAGGGTTGGCGCGATGCCGTGCAGGCGACCATCGGCTTTCGGGTGACCTGAAACGCTGGACCTCCGCGATGGCGCGAAGGCCTCTGAAGTCCCTGCCGGCCAGTGCCGGGATCAATCCAGCGCGTAACCGAACTGGTCGAGGAATTCCGCTGCGAAATCGGTGTAGCCGAAGCGCTGGTTCTGCGTACCCGGATGCTCGACTTTCAGCGCACCCATCAACGATGCCATCCGGCCCACGGTGGGCCAGTCCTTGCCACGCATGATGCCGAAAATCAGTCCGGCGCGATACGCGTCGCCGCAACCGGTGGGATCCACGATCTGGCGTTCGCGTGCTGGCGGAATCTGATGAGTCTCCTCACCCACGTGAATCGTCGAGCCGCGCGGACCCTGGGTCACGATGTAGGCAGTCACCTTGGCGGCGATCTGGGCGGCGCTCCAGCCGGTGCGTGTCTGCAGCAGCTGCGACTCGTAATCGTTGACGATCGCATAGGTCGACTTGGAAATCATCGAGCGGAACTCTTCGCCGCTGAACAGCGGCATTGCCTGGCCCGGGTCGAAGATGAACGGCACGCCGAGTGCAGCAAATTCGTCCACGTGCTGCAGCATCGCCTCGCGGCCATCCGGCGCCACGATCGCAAAATCGATCTGCGGGATGTCGCGCACATGGTTTTCCTGCGCACTGGACATCGCGCCCGGATGAAACGCGGTGATCTGGTTGTTGTCCAGATCCGTGGTGATGAAGCACTGCGGCGTGAACTGGTCGTCGAACACGCGCACGCTGTCCAGACAGATGCCGCACTGCTCCATGTGCGCGCGATAAGGCGCGAAATCCTGGCCCACCGCCGCTACCGGCAAGGGATCGCCACCGAGCAGCTTGAGGTTGTAGGCAATGTTGCCGGCGCAGCCGCCGAATTCGCGACGCATGCGCGGAACCAGGAACGACACATTCAGGATGTGCATCTGATCGGGCAGGATGTGGTTCTTGAACTGGTCCTGGAACACCATGATGGTGTCGTAGGCCAGCGACCCGCAGATGACGGCAGACATGATGCGCGCGAACCCCCGTTCAGAGTATGGACGAACCGTCCCGCCAACCACCGGCCCACTGGCCCGTACCGGACGGCTCCGGTCAAAAGGATGAATCGTACCGCCATCTGCACCTGTTGGCGACTTTTTGCACGAGCGGCAAGCTCAGCCCGAGGCGCAGGAATCGTGCTTAGGGTCGTGTTGTAGAAGGATTTCTTAACGTTATTGTCCTTGCGCATGTGGCACACGCTGACTAGACTGGCGAGCTTACTTTTTAGCCAAGCCGGACCACGGCGGACCCATGTTCAAGAAGTTTCGCGGGATCTTTTCCAACGACATCTCCATCGACCTCGGCACGGCGAACACGCTGATCTACGTGCGCGGCCAGGGCATCGTGCTGAACGAGCCGTCGGTGGTGGCGATCCGGCAGGATCGGGGACCTGGTGGCCCGCGCACGATCGCGGCGGTGGGCAGCGACGCCAAGCGCATGCTCGGGCGCACGCCGGGCAACATCGCCACCGTGCGGCCGATGAAGGACGGCGTGATCGCCGACTTCACCATGACCGAAGCGATGCTGCAGCATTTCATCAAGCAGGTGCACAAGTCGCGCTTCCTGCGCCCCAGCCCCCGCGTGCTGGTATGCGTGCCGTGCGGTTCGACCCAGGTCGAGCGTCGTGCGATCAAGGAATCGGCCGAAGGCGCCGGTGCCCGCGATGTGTTCCTGATCGAGGAGCCGATGGCGGCGGCGATTGGTGCCGGCATTCCGGTGCACGAGGCGCGAGGCGCGATGGTGCTGGACATCGGTGGCGGTACCTCCGAAGTCGCGGTGATCTCGCTGAATGGCATCGTCTACTCGCAGTCGGTGCGCGTCGGTGGCGATCGTTTCGACGAGGCCATCATCAATTATGTGCGTCGCAACCATGGCACCCTGATCGGCGAATCCACTGCCGAACGGATCAAGATGGAAATCGGCTGCGCGTTTCCGCAGGCCGACGTCAAGGAGATCCAGATCTCCGGGCGCAACCTCGCCGAGGGCGTGCCGCGGATGTTCACCATCAACTCCAACGAAATCCTCGAGGCGCTGCACGAGCCGCTGGCCGGCATCGTCGCCGCAGTGAAGTCGGCGCTGGAGCAGACGCCGCCCGAGCTGTGCTCCGACGTGGCCGAGCGTGGCATCGTGCTGACCGGTGGTGGTGCGTTGCTGCGCGACCTGGACCGGTTGATCTCCGAGGAGACCGGCCTGCATGTGCAGGTGGCGGACGATCCGCTTACCTGCGTGGCCCGTGGTGGCGGCAAGGCGCTGGAGCTGATCGATCAGCACGGCAGCGACTTCTTCGCGCCCGAATAAGGCGCGACCATGGCGCGCACGCGCGATGAGTCCTCGCCGCTGTTCGCCGGCAACGCCGCGGGCACTCTGCGGCTGATCGTCTATCTCGCGCTGGCCGTGGTGCTGATGGTGCTGGACCAGCGCAACGGCTGGCTTTGGCGCCTGCGCCAGACGGCATCCGCGGTGGTCGAGCCGGTGTATCGACTGGCCGGTCTGCCGGCGGTCGGAATTCGCACGATGAGCGTGGCCTTCGCCGATCGCCAGCGCCTGACCGAACAGAATCAACGCCTGCGCGAAGACCTGTTGCTGGCCAATGCCAAGCTCAACCGGATGGCCGCAGTGGCCGAGCAGAATCAGCGTCTGAAGGAATTGCTCGATACCCGGCACAGCCTCGACCTCAACGTGCAACTGGCGCGGGTGATCGGCGTGGATCTGGGCGCCTACCGCTACCAGATCGCCCTCAACGTGGGTGCCCGCGATGGCGTCAAGCCAGGCCAGCCGGTGATCGATGCCCACGGCGTGATGGGGCAGGTCAAGGAGGTCCTGCCGACCACTTCGCTGGTCATGCTGATCACCGATCCGGCGCATGCGATTCCGGTGGTGATCGAGCGCACCGGCCTGCGCACCGTGGCCTACGGCTCGCGCGACGGCGATGAATTGGCCCTGCCCACCATTCCGCTGGCAGCGGATGTGCGCACCGGCGACAAGTTGCTCACCTCCGGCCTTGGTGGCCGCTTTCCGCCCGGTTTTCCGGTCGGTGAGGTGCGCTCGGTGGGGCCGGCGCCCACCGGCATGTTCCTGGTCGCGTTGGCGAAACCGGCCGCGGATATCGATCGCAGCGAAGACGTGTTGCTGCTGCACGACCAGGCCGAGCCGGATGGCCCGCCCGCGCCGGTGACGCCGATGGGGCCGCCCGCTCAGCTGGCTCCCGGTGCAAGCGCTGGCGCGCCGCCAGCGGCCAGCGGGGTGCAACCGTGAGCAGGCAGCGCTTGAGTCACTGGTGGTTTGTCGGCACTTTGGTGTTTGCCCTGCTGTCGATGCTGGTGCCGCTGCCTGGCGTGCTGGAACCGTTCAAGCCGTATTGGCCGGCCTTGATCCTGCTGTACTGGTCGCTGGAGTCGGAAGAGCGCGTGACCCTGGGGCTGGCCTTCATGGTGGGCCTGGGAGCAGACCTGCTCAATGGCGTGGTGCTGGGCGAGCAGGCGCTGCGCCTGTGCGCGCTGGTGTTCATCGCCTTGCGCTTCCGCTCGCGGTTGCGCTTCTTCCCGATGTGGCAGCAGGCGCTGGCGGTGCTCGCCTTGCTGCTGAACGACCGCTTCCTGTTGCTGCTGGTGCGTCTGCTGGCCGGCGCGTCGCTGCCGCCGGCGAGCTGGTGGATTTCGCCCTTTGTCGGTGCCGCGCTGTGGCCCTTCCTGTTTCTGCTGCTCGACGACCTGCGCGCACGATTGCGGATTCAATGAAACTCGATTCAATGAAACGCGATTCAACGAGCCCGAACCCGTGACATGAAGATCCGGCGATCGATCAAGGACCCGCGCGGCGAAAGCCTGCTGTTCAGGCGCCGTGCCGTGACTGCCTTCGTGCTGATCGTGCTGGGCCTGGGCCTGTTGCTGCTGCGCTTTGCATATTTGCAGGTCACTCACCACGACGAATTCGTCACCCGCTCGCAGAACAATCGCGTCAAGCCGCGCGCGATCCCGCCGGCACGCGGGCTGATCTACGACCGCAACGGCGTGTTGCTGGCCGACAATGTGCCGGCCTTCCGGCTCGAGGTGGTGCCCGAACAGGTCAAGGACATGCCGGCGTTGCTGGAGCAGCTGGGCAAGGTGGTGCCGCTGGATCAGGACGATCTCGACGCGTTCCACAAGCAGCTCAAGCAGAGCCGGCGCTTCGACAGCGTGCCGTTGAAAATGCACCTGACCGAGGACGAGATCGACCGTTTCGCGGTGAACCGCTGGCGTTTCTCCGGTGTGGACGTGGTGCCCTACCTGACCCGCCGTTATCCGCTGGGCGAGATGTTCGCGCATGTGGTGGGCTACGTCGGGCGCATCGATGCCGACGACGTCGACCGGCTTGATCCGGTGCGCTACAAGGGCACCAGCCATGTGGGCCGCAGCGGCATCGAGCGCTCCTACGAGGACCTGCTGCACGGCACGCCGGGCTATGAATTGCTGGAAGTGAATGCCGATGGCCGTACCCAGCGCGTGCTGGAGACGCATGCGCCGACGCCGGGCAAGAACCTCTACCTCAGCATCGACGCACGGCTGCAAAAGGCCGCCGAACTGGCGTTCGAGGGCCGACCCGGCGCGGCGGTGGCGATCGACCCGCGCAACGGCCAGGTGCTGGCGATGGTCAGCGTGCCGACCTTCGACCCCAACCTGTTCGTCAACGGCATCAGCAATGCCGACTACTCCGCGCTGACCAACGACCCCGACAAGCCGCTGTACAACCGCGCGCTGCGGGGCGTGTATCCGCCGGGCTCGACGGTGAAGCCGCTGATCGGCCTGGCCGGCCTGGAGACGGGCATGCGCAAACCCGATGACACGGTGCTTTCCACCGGTGTGTTCTACCTGCCCGGCCAGGCGCGCGGATATCGTGACGATCAGCGTGGCGGCGTCGGCACGGTGGACCTCAGGCGAGCGATCGAGATGTCGGTCAACACCTATTTCTACAAGCTCGCGCTGGACATGGGCATCGACCGGCTCAGTGCCTACATGGGCAAGTTCGGCTTTGGTCGCCCCACCGGCATTGACCTGATCGGGGAGTCCTCCGGCGTGCTGCCATCCAGGGAGTGGAAGGCGGCGAACTCCAGGGAGCCCTGGTATCCGGGCGAAACCGTCATCGCCGGCATCGGCCAGGGCTACTGGGCGGTGACGCCGCTGCAGCTCGGCCATGCGATCGCCATGTTCGCCGGGCATGGCGTGCCCTATGCGCCGCGACTGGCGATGGCGACCCAGAGTGGCGTGAATGCGCCGCCGGTAGCGCTGGCCAATCCGCCGACCGGTCCATCGGTGATCCGCAATCCGGCGAACTGGGATGCGGTCAACGAGGGCATGGAGATGGTGATCTACGGCGACCGTGGTACCGGGCGCAAGCTGGCCGCGGGCTTCCCCTACCTGCTGGCGGGCAAGAGCGGCACGGCCGAACGCTATTCGCGCAAGTCCGATGCCTATGACACCAATCGCAGCGCGGCGTATCTCGCCTCGCGCCATCGCGCCTGGTTCGTCGCCTATGCGCCGGCTGACAACCCGCAGATCGCGGTGGCGGCGATCCTGGAATCGGGCGCGTGGGGAGCCGAGTCGGCCGGCCCGATCGTCCGCCGGATTCTCGACGTGTGGCTGGCGTCGCACGATGGCGTGCTCGAGGGAGCCAAGCGCCTGCCGGCGACAACCGCAGCAGCAACTCCCGCCGCCGCGTCGCCACCGGCCGGGTTGCCCGCCGCCAACGACGAGATCGAGGATCTGCCGGAGTCGGCCTCGACCACGGGGGGCACGCCATGATCAATGCACTGTCCGCGCGCGGTCGGCGGTTCCTGCGGCGCATCCTGACCCGGCCGCGCATCGACTTGCCGCTGGCACTGGGTCTGTTCGTGCTGGCTGCAGCCGGCTTGGTCACGCTGTACAGCGCCAGCAGTGCCAGCCTTGGAATGGTCGCCGGGCAAGCGGCGCGCTTCGTGCTGGGCGGTGCGTTGCTGCTGCTGGTCTCGCGCATTCCGCCGGCGGTGCTGCGCAGCTGGACGCCGTGGCTTTACGGCGGCAGCACCGCGTTGCTGGTGGTGGTGGCGATCCTCGGTGAAGGACGCGGCTCGATCCGCTGGCTGGACCTTGGCTTCATGCGCTTCCAGCCGTCCGAACTGCTGAAGCTGACCATGCCGATGATGGTCGCCTGGTACCTGCATCCGCGCCAGTTGCCCCCGGCCTGGAAAGACATTGCCGTGGTCGGCTTGCTGATCGCGATCCCGGCCGGCCTGATTGCCGAGCAGCCGGACCTGGGCACGGCGGTACTGGTCACCGCGGCCGGCGCATTCGCGCTGTTCCTG
Source organism: Rhodanobacter ginsengiterrae (assembly GCF_050026815.1). NCBI lineage: Bacteria > Pseudomonadati > Pseudomonadota > Gammaproteobacteria > Lysobacterales > Rhodanobacteraceae > Rhodanobacter > Rhodanobacter ginsengiterrae. Next base: position 8,809 of record NZ_JALBWO010000042.1, read on the forward strand.
TCGGGCATGGCGTGGTGGCGCATCGGATTGCTGGTCGGCGCGGTTGGCGGGATGATTCCGGTCGGCTGGCATTTCCTGCACCAGTACCAGCGCGATCGCGTGCTGACCCTGCTCAATCCGGAATCCGATCCGCTCGGCAACGGCTGGCACATCATCCAGTCGCAGATCGCGGTGGGTTCCGGCGGCATCTTCGGCAAGGGCTGGCAGCACAGTACGCAGTCGCGGCTGGACTTCCTGCCCGAACACACCACCGACTTCATCTTCGCGGTGTTCTCCGAGGAGTTCGGCCTGGTCGGCGTGTGCGCGCTGATTGCGCTGTACGCGTTCATCATCGGCCGCTGCCTGTGGATCGCGATGGAGGCGCGCGATACCTACTCGCGCCTGCTCGCCGGCGCGATCGGCATGAGCTTCTTCGTCTACGTGTTCGTCAACGGCGGCATGGTGGCCGGCATGTTGCCGGTGGTCGGCGTGCCGATGCCGATGATCAGCTACGGCGGCACCTCGGCAGTTTCGCTGCTGACCGGTTTCGGCGTGCTGATGTCGATCCATGCGAATCGCAAGACCCACATCTGAACCTCGCCAGCGTGTCGTCGGCGCGCTGCCCGAAGTTGCGCGCGAGTGCGTGTTAGGCTTTCGGCGACATCGTTTTTCCGTGAGCGAAGCCACCACATGACAGCCACACCTGTGCCGCGCCCGGCCCGTTTTCTCGCCGTCCTCAGCCTGTTGTGGGTGGCCTCGCTGACGCCCGCGGCGGCGACCAGCCATCCCGGTCAGGCCGCACTGGTACGCGAAGTGGCGCGCGAGACCGGCAAGAGTCCGCAAGCCCTGAACGCGCTGCTCGACGGTGCCACGAAGCAGCAGGGCATCCTCGATGCGATCAGTCGCCCGGCCGAAGGCAAGCCGTGGAAGGACTACCGGCCGATCTTCCTCACCGACAAGCGCATCGACGATGGCATCGCGTTCTATCGCGCGCATCGCGCGCTGCTGGAGCAAGTCGGCAAGCAGTACGGCGTGGCGCCGCCATACATCGTGGCGATCGTCGGCGTGGAAACCAGCTATGGCCGCAACACCGGCAAGTACAAGGTGCTCGACGCGCTGGTAACGCTGGGGCTGTACTACCCGCCGCGGGCGAAGTTCTTCCGCGAACAGCTGAAGGAACTGCTGAGCATGCCGGACAACCATCTGGCCGGACCGCTCGACACCTTGACCGGTTCGTATGCCGGTGCGCAGGGCTGGGGCCAGTTCATGCCTACCAGCATCCGCGATTTCGCCGTGGATGCCGATCAGGATGGTCACATCGACCTGCAGAACTCGCTGCCGGACATCTTCGCCAGCGTGGCGAACTATTTCGCGAAGCATGGCTGGGTTACTGGCGGCCCGGTGGCGGCGCGCGCGCAGCCGGACGCGGCGGCGAAACCGCTGGCGGTGAAGGATCCGAAGCCGCAATGGCCGCTGGAGCAGCTTGAAGCCTGGGGCTACGCACCACTGCAGCGATTGTCGCCGGCCGAGCCCAGCAGCCTGCAGACACTGGAAGGTCCGGCCGGTCCGGAATACTGGTTCACCTTCCAGAACTTCTACGTGATCACCCGTTACAACCGCAGTCCCTTGTATGCGATGGCAGTGGACCAGCTGGCGCAGGCGATCGCGGCCGGCGTCGGCCCGGCGGAAGCGGCACGATGAGGCTCGCCGGTGCGGCAGTGATGCTGGCGGCGGGACTGATGCTGGCCGGCTGCAGCGGCCACAGGACGAAGCCGTCCCGTCGCGACAGCCCGCCGCGGAGCTCCCCTTCCGGCCCGACCACCCCGCCTGCTGGCGACCGCTTCCACGACGATCTCGGCAAGCCGCAGGGCAGCCGTTACCGCGACGGCAAGGACAGCGTGCCGCCGCCGCTGGATGTCAGCAAGCTGGTCGAGCCGGTGCCCAAGGTCGAGCCGCGCTCGCTGTACGGCAACAAATCACCTTATACGGTGCTCGGGCGCAGCTATCGCGTGCTGCCCAGCGCGCGTGGCTACAAGCAGCGCGGCATCGCCTCGTTCTACGGCAACAAGTTCCATGGCTACAAGACCTCCAGTCTGGAAACCTACGACATGTACGCGTTCAGCGCGGCCAGCACCACGCTGCCGCTGCCGAGCTACGCGCGGGTGACCAATCTGGAGACCGGCAAGAGCGTGATCGTTCGCGTGAATGATCGCGGGCCGTTCCACGAAAACCGGCTGATCGACCTGTCCTACGCCGCGGCGGTGAAGATCGGCATCTGGCCCAAAGGCACCGGCCTGGTCGAGGTGCAGGGCATCGACCCTTCCAGCCCCGGCAAGGAACTGCCGCCGGCTCCCGTGGTCACAGGTCCGCATCCCGGCATCTACCTGCAGGTGGGTGCGTTTTCCGACGCGGACAATGCCAACCGGCTGGCCCAGCGTCTGCGTGAAGCGAATCTCGGCGCGGTGCAGGTCAGCGATGCGCTGATCAATGGCCAGCGCGTGCGCAGGGTGCGGGTCGGACCGCTGACCAGCGTCGAGCGGGCTGACCAGGTCAGCAGCCGGATCGAGGGCCTGGGTCTGCCCCGGCCGCAGGTCGCGGTAGACTGAGCAGGATTTGCGCAACCTTTCCACCCTGGATCGACGCCCGCAACGTCGAACTCCCGAAACCGGACTGAACAACACGATGAATTTTTTCCGCCGCACCCTGATTCCGTTTGCCGCCGTCACCCTGCTGGTCGGCGTGGCCGTCGCCCAGACCCCGCCGCGCCCGTCACCGGTGCCGCGGCCGGTGGTGCCGGAGGCGCCGGTGCCGCCGCCGCCGGACGTCGACGGCAAGAGCTGGGTGCTGATGGATTACGCGACCGGTCAGATCCTGGCCAGCAAGGAACCGGACATGCGCGTGGAGCCGGCCTCGATCACCAAGGTCATGACCGACTACGTGGTCTCGGCCGAAGTAGCCAACGGCAAGGTGCACATGACCGATCCGGTGACCATCAGCGAGAACGCCTGGCGCGGCGGCGGCGCCGGCACCGACGGTTCCACCAGCTTCCTCAAGCTCAACAGCCAGGTGCCGCTGAAGGACCTGCTGTACGGCATGATCATCCAGTCCGGCAACGATGCGGCCATCGCGCTGGCCGAACACACCGCCGGCTCCGAGGCGTCGTTTGCCGCACTGATGAACGCGTACGCCAAACAGCTCGGCATGGTCAACTCGAACTTCGAGAACGCCTCCGGGTATCCGATCGCCAACCACTACACCACCGCGCATGACGTGGCGCTCCTGTCGCGCGCACTGATCCATGATTTCCCCGAGGACTATGCGATCTCCGCGGTCAAGGAGTTCGAGTGGAACGGGATCAAGCAGCACAACCGCAATACCCTGCTGTGGCGCGATCCCAGCGTGGACGGCATCAAGACCGGCCACACCGCCGCCGCCGGCTACTGCCTGGCCGCCTCGGCCAAGCAGGGCGAGTCGCGCATGATCGCGATCGTGATGGGTGCCAGCACCGAGAAGGCCCGCGCCGATTCGGCGATGGCCCTGCTGAATTACGGCTTCCGCTTCTACGAGACGCACAAGCTGTATGACGCCGGCAAACCGCTGGCCACGCCGAAGCTGTGGAAAGGCGCCTCCAGCCAGCTGCCGCTGGGCGTCACCGAGAACGTGCAGGTCACCGTCAAGCGCGGTCAGTACGACCAGCTGAAGGCCACCATGGATATTCCCGCCACGCTGATCGCGCCGTTCACCAAGGGGCAGCAGGTCGGCACCTTGCGCATCACCCTGGACGGCAAGCCGGTGCAGAACGTGCCGCTGGTTGCCCTGGCCGATGCGCCGCAGGGCGGCTTCTTCTCGCGCCTGTGGGACAGCATCATGCTGTGGTTCCACAGCGACAAGAAGGCCGATGCCGAGGCGCCGGCCAAGAGCGCGGACGCGAAGTAATGCAGCCCATCGACTTCACCAAGGCGAAGCAGGAGGGCAAGGGTTTCGAATTCCCCGGCGAGTTCGAGATCACGGCGGTGGGCAACTCCAGCGCCAATCTGCCGAGCCACGTGCCGCAGCTGCTGGAGCGTGCGGGCCTGCACGTGCTGCACGAAACCGTGCGGCATCGTCATTCCGGCGCCGGCAACTACGTCTCGGTGACGGTGAGCTTTCGCTGCGAGAACCGCGAGCAATACGAGGCGGCGCACCATGCGCTGCGCGCCGATCCGGACATTCGTTACACGCATTGAACGGGCATCGGAACGGAGAATCGAAACCGTTTCGGTGTTGCCCCGCCACCACTTCGCATTTCTTCCCGTCCCCATGATCCCGTCGTGAACAACGATCCCCCATCCCCGCCCCCTGCTTCCCGTCCCCTGAATATCCGTCGCCTCGGTCGCCAGCCCTACGCGACGACCTGGCGGGCGATGAGTGCGTTCACCGACAACCGCAACGCCGACACGCCCGACGAGCTGTGGCTGCTGGAGCATGACCCGGTGTTCACCCTGGGCCAGGCCGGCAAGATGGAACATGTGCTGGCGCCGGGCGACATCCCGGTGATGCCGGTCGATCGCGGCGGCCAGGTGACCTATCACGGGCCGGGCCAGATCGTCGGCTACCCGCTGATCGACCTGCGCCGGATCGGCGTGGGTGTGCGCGAGCTGGTGTACCGGATCGAGCAGTCGCTGATCGACACGCTGGCGCACTGGCATGTGCAGGCGGCGCGGCGGGAAGGGGCGCCTGGTGTCTACGTGAGCGAGGCCAAGGTCGCCGCGCTGGGCCTGCGCGTGCGCCGCGGCTGCAGCTTTCACGGGCTGGCCTTCAACGTGGCCATGGACCTGGAGCCGTTTCATCGCATCAACCCTTGTGGCTACAAGGGTTTGGCGGTCACGCAACTGCTAGACTTGGGCGGCCCTGCAAGCCTGGCCGAGGTCGAGGACGTGCTGGTGGAGCAGTTCTGCCGCCAGTTTGGCTTCGTCGCCGAACCCGCAGATTCCCTTTTACCCGAACTCCCCGCGCGCGCGGCGGTCTGAGCTTTCTACATGAGCGAATTACCCACATCGTCGGCCAAGGTCATCCCGATCACCGTCGTCGGCCATGCCCCGGCAGGTGAAAAGCAGCTGGGCAACGACAAGATCGCGCTGAATCGCGCCGGTTTCGACACCGCCGTGCCGACCCTGCGCAAGCCATCGTGGATCCGCGTGCGGCTGCCGCAGGGCAATGCCGTGCAGCAGCTCAAGGCGCGCCTGCGCGAAAACGCGCTGGTCACGGTGTGCGAGGAAGCCTCCTGCCCGAACATCCACGAATGCTTCAGCAAGGGCACCGCCACCTTCATGATCCTGGGCGAGGTGTGCACCCGGCGCTGCTCGTTCTGCGACGTGGCGCATGGCCGGCCGCTGCCGCCGGACACGCTGGAGCCGGCCCGGCTGGCCGAGACGATCCGCGACATGCGCCTGAAATACGTGGTGATCACCTCGGTCGACCGCGACGACCTGCGCGATGGCGGCGCCGAACACTTCGCCGCCTGCATCCGCGCCACGCGCCACGCCAGTCCGAACATCAGGATCGAGATCCTCACGCCCGACTTCCGCGGCAAGGGTCGCATGGAGCGCGCGCTGGAAGTGCTGAAGGACTTCCCGCCGGACGTGTTCAACCACAACCTGGAAACCGTGCCGCACCTGTACCGCGAAGTGCGCCCGGGCGCCGACTACCAGTGGTCGCTGGACCTGCTCAAGCGCTTCAAGGCGCAGCACCCCGGCGTACCGACCAAGTCCGGCATCATGCTGGGCCTGGGCGAAACGATGGACCAGGTGCTCGAGACGATGCGCGATTTACGCGCCCATGACGTCGAAATGATCACCATCGGCCAATACCTGCAGCCCACGCCGCATCATCACCCGGTGGTGCGCTACTGGACGCCGGAAGAATTCGACATGCTGCGCGAAGCCGGTGAGGCGATGGGTTTCCATCACGTCGCCTCCGGTCCGCTGGTACGTTCGTCCTATCACGCCGACCTGCAGGCCCATGCAGCCGGTGTCACCGAATCCGCCTGAGAGCCTTCATGAAATTTCGTCCCGCGCTGTTCCTGCTGCTAGCCCTTGCCGCAACCGGCGCACAAGCGCAGTCCGCCGCCGACCTGGGTGCGGGCAAGCCGCGCAAGGCGGCCACCTGGCCGCTGACCTCCACGCTGGAGGAGGCACAGGCCGCGCAATTGTCGGCGCGTTTCCTCACCCGCTTCCATTACGACGCGCAGCCGCTCGATGACGCGATGTCGGCGCGCATCTACGACGCCTACTTCAAATTGCTCGATAGCGAAAAGGTGTTCTTCACCCAGGCCGACATGGCCAAGTTCGCGCCGATGAAGACCAGACTGGACGACGCGATCTGGAACCAGGATCTGTCCGCTCCGTTCGCGGTGTTCAATGCCTACGTGCAGCGTGCGGTCGAGCGGATGACCTATGCGCGCGGCCTGCTCAAGCAGGGCTTCGATTTCTCGGCCAACGAGAACTACACCTTCGACCGCGAACATGCCGACTGGCCGAAAGACCAGGCCGAACTGGACGACCTGTGGCGCAAGCGGACCATGAACGACTGGCTGCGCCTGAAGCTGGCCGGGCAGGACGATGCCGACATCCGCAAGACGCTGGACAAGCGCTATGCCGCCTACATCGAGCGCATCAAGCAGCTTGACGGGCAGGATGCGTTCCAGACCTTCATGACCTCGTACGCCGAAACCACCGACCCGCACACCGATTACCTCGGGCCGCGCGCGGCGGAAAACTTCGACATCTCGATGAAGCTGTCGCTGGAGGGCATCGGTGCGGTGCTGCAGGCGCGCGATGACTACACCCAGATCCGCGAACTGGTGCCCGCCGGCCCGGCCGGCAAATCCGGCAAGATCCAGGTCGGCGATCGCATCGTCGGCGTCGGTCAGGGCGACAACGGCCCCATCGTTGATGTGATCGGCTGGCGCCTGGACGACGTGGTCAACCGCATCCGCGGCAAGAAGGACACCACCGTGCGACTGGAGATCCTTCCCGCCGACGCCGGCGTGGACGGCAAGCACGAGATCGTCACTCTGGTGCGCAAGAAGGTCAGCATCGAGGAGCAGGCGGCGAAGAAGAAAATCGTCGAGATCAAGGACGGCGGCGTCACCCGCAAGATCGGCGTGATCGACCTGCCCACCTTCTATTCCGACTTCGGTGCACGCAGCGCCGGCGACAAGAATTTCAAGAGCGCCACCCGCGACGTCGCCCGCCTGCTGGGCGAGCTGAAGCAGGCCGGCGTGCAGGGCGTGGTGGTCGACCTGCGCAACAATGGCGGCGGCTCGCTGGCCGAAGCCAACTCGCTGACCGGACTGTTCATCGACAAGGGGCCGGTGGTGCAGGTGCGCGATTCCAAGGGTCAGGTCGAGGAGCAGGGCGACGATGACCCGGGCATGGTCTGGAGCGGTCCGATGGCGGTGCTGGTCAATCGTGGCACCGCGTCCGCGTCGGAGATCTTCTCCGCGGCGATCCAGGATTACCATCGCGGCCTGATCATCGGCGAACCCACTTTCGGCAAGGGCACCGTGCAGAACCTGGTCGATCTGAACCGCTTCGCCCAGGGTGACGACGAGAACCAGCAGCTCGGCGAGCTGAAGATGACCATCCAGGAATTCTTCCGCATCAATGGCGGCTCCACCCAGCTCAAGGGCGTCACGCCGGACATCGCGTTCCCGAAGAACGGCGACGAGAAGGATTTCGGCGAATCCACCTACGAAAACGCACTGAAGTGGACCCAGATCCCGCCCGCCGACTACAAGGTGGTGGCGAATCTGGCCGCTTATCTGCCGCAGCTGGAGAAAATGCACGCCGAGCGCGTGGCGCAGTCGCCCGCGTGGAAGCTGATGCTGGACGAGTTGGCCCAGTACCGCACGATGCGCGCGAAGACCTCGATCTCGCTCAACCTGGCCGCGCGTGAAGCCGAGCGCAAGCGGATGGAGGCGATCCAGGCCGATTTCCGCGCGCGCCACAAGGCGATCGACGGCACCGATGCCTCGCTCACCGATGACACCAGCAGCCTGGATGACGGCCTGAATGCCAACGAGCGCAGCCTGAAGTCCGAGTTGAAGCAGGAAAAGGAAGCGAAGAAGGCCAAGGACGTGCAGCTCGACGAGACGGCGCACATCCTGTTCGACGCCGTCGGCATGATCAAGGCCGATCCGAAGCTGGCCAGTGAAGTGCTGCCCTACGGTGGCAAGTCGGGCGAGAGCGTGGTCAATGCCCAGCCGGATGCGCCCGGGGTGCTGCCACCGCATTGAACCGGCGGCAAACGTGATGCGTCCTGATCAGGGGCGGCGCCATGCGCCGCCCTTTTTCTGGTCGATCATCCGGCGCCCATTACCTGCGGACCTGGCGTTCCTGATGGCAGAAATCAGACCACCGGGACGGGTATCTCGCAGGACTGGTTGAAATCGCCGATCGCCTCGACCAGGTCGGTTACCGCGGCGCGTTCCGCCTCGCTGAGCTCGGGATGCCAGTTGTCCAGGATCAACACCACGCGCGTCTGCCCGCTGCGGTTCCAGGCCTCGTGCTCCCAGGTGTCGTCGAACGTCACGCAACGACCTTCCTGCCAGACGTGCTCTTCGTCACCCACGCGGAGGGCGCAATCGGGTGGTACGACAAGCGGAAGATGGGTGACCAGCCGCGTGTTGGTGACGCCGGTATGCGGCAGGATGTGCGTTCCCGGACTGAGCACGGAAAACAGCGTTTCCGGCGCGTGGCCGCGGATGCGCACCAGCGGCAAGCTGTCCAGCACGGCGGTGGTCTGCGGGCAACGCGCGCAATGGTCGTCGTAACGCTGCCCGTGGCGATAGAAAAAGTAGGCATTCCAGGCCGGCTCCAGCTGACTGGACGAGCGCAGCATGCCCCCAGCCACCTGCGGCGGAGCCTCCCCCAGAAACGACTCAAGTGACCGTTCCTGCGCAAGCACGGCGTGCAGCTCCTCGCTGATGGCGGCGCTCGCCGCCTCCAGTGCTTCCAGCCACGGGAAATGCCGGCGCGGATAGTACGGCTGGCTGGTGATGTCGGGGAAATACAGGAATTTCGGTTTCTGCCGCGGATCGGGGATGTTCGCCGGCTGGTCGGAGAAATAGATCGCCAGGCTGCGTTCGACCCGAGCCAGTTCTGCGCTGCCATAGCGTTCGCGCAGCGGATCCAGCACGCCGCGAAAAAGTTGGCGGCGGCCCTGGTTGACGTATTGCACGGCGTGTTTCACGGCGTCGCGCAGGCCGGGCGCGGTGGTGGCATCGTCCTGCCATCGGTGCATCAGCCGCGCACTCTCGATGGCCATGAAGTAGGCCTTCAGAGCTTCGTGCGACTGACCCTGTTGCTCCAGTGCCACACCCAGTTGCAGGCGCGCCACGAAGATGTGTGGCGCCAGCGAAAGCCCGCCGCGGAAGCTGGTCGCCGCGCCGCTGAAATCCTCCGCCGCCATCTGCGCGTTGGCCAGCTGGATCCAGCTGGCCGGATCGTCCCGGCTCAGCGTGAGCGCGAGCTGCAGGCGCGGGAGGGCCGCCTCATGTTCCCCGCGTTCGGACTGGCAGCTGGCGACGAACCGCAGCGCCTCGACGTCCTGTGGCTGCCGCTCGAGCAGGTCGAGGAAAGACTTCTCGGCAGCCGCCAATGCATCCTGGCGCAGCTGTTGCCGGGCGATCGTGCGCAAGCTTTCCAGGGCCGGGTCGGTGGGATTGCTCATCGGTGTTCGGTCATGGCGCCTGCATCAGTCGGTGTAGCCGAATCGATGCATGAATGGACGCAGGGTCGGCAGCACGGGTTCGAACATCCCGCGGTAGGCATGCCAGCGATTGACCGCCTTGCGGTTGATGCCCTGGGTCACCTGGGCGTAGCTCGGCGTGCTGATGAAGCGCTTGCCGCTGGCATGTTCGGCAAAGCCGGCCATCGGCGAAGCGTCGGCGAGGTCGAGGAAGTCGCCAAGCCTGGCCAGGTTCGCGTCGACATCCGCGACCACCGCTTCGTAACGCCATTCGAGCACCGGCGGGGCGAACACCTCGACATGTTTTTGCCAGTGCTCGAAGGCGTGCGCGTAGCCGTTCGCCAGACGCTGCAGCGACGAGCACATCACCATGAAGGCGGGCGAGCGGAACGACTGCATGTAGCAGCTCAGCAACACGTCGCAGGGATGGCGCAGGCACAGGATGATGCGCGCCTGCGGGAACAGGCGCATGATCATCGGCAGGCACAACATGTTCAGCGGATTCTTGTCGACCAGTCGGCGCGTTCCGAGGTCGGGCACGACCTGGCCGACCCGGCGGAAATAGACCGCACGCAACTGCTCCGCCTCGCTCGCCGAGAGCCCGGCCAGGTCGCCGGGATAGTGCTGGCCGGTCACCTCCATGGCCTCGGTCAGGTCATGGATGAAGGCGCGTTCGTCCATTGAGCGAAGGTCGGGATGCGCGTCGAGCATCTGCTCCAGCAGCGTCGTGCCGGAACGCGGAAAGCCGACCACGAAAACCGGCTGGCGCTCGATCGGCGGCGAAGGCAGTGGATTCCAGCCCTGATAGGCCGCGTGGTCCACCAGACGGGTAGCCATCTGCAGCGGCACGCTGTCCGGCTGCATCAGCTCCGGCACGATGTCTTGCGCCATGGCGAGCTGCGCGGCATGCGCGGTCTGCAACGCAGGCCATACTTCGTCGTGTCGGCTCATCCGGCTGCTGGCCGCGGCCAGGCCAAACGCCGCGTTGGCCCGATGCTGGTCGTCGAGGGTCAGCGTGAGCACGCGGCGATACAGTGCGGCAGCGACGGCATGGTCGGCGGCACGCATGGCCAGTGCCGCATGGGCGCTCCAGCCTTCGGCGCGTGCCTCCTGCGCATCGGCGGGCAGCTGCTCGAGCACATCCAGTGGCAACTGGCGCAGCTCCGCGCGTGCGCGATCGAGCTGGTTGCCGCGTTCGTAAAGCACCGCTCTCTGCGCGGCGATACGCAGCCGCATGATTCCGGCGGCCGCTCCATCGGGTAGCTGCGCCCGGGCCAGTGTGCGCAGCGCGATGTCGAGTTCGCCTTGCGCAGAAAGCATTGCGGCCAGGATCAGCGCCTGCTCGCCCGACTGGGCCGGCCATGCGTCGGCGCCGGCCAGCATGGCCTGCTGACCTTCATTGTCGCCACCGACGTAGCACGCGTGCGCGGCCTGCAGGCGAGCCTCGATGAAGCGGGGCGACAGCGCCACCGCATCCAGCAATGCCTGCCTGGCCCTTACCCAATGTCGTTGCTGCAGATGCAGCAAGCCGAGGTTGTAGTGCAGCTCGGCATCGTCCGGCGCCAGCGCGAGCGCCTTCCGGAATGCCTGCTCGGCGGCTTCCAGGTCGCCATGCTGGCGGCAGGCGAGTCCGAGGTTGTTCCAGTACGCAGGCACCTGCGGCTGCATGCGCGTCAACGACGCAAACGCGTCTGCGGCCTGTTGGTGGCGCGCGCAGGCATAACAGGCAAGGCCCAGCCAGAGCAGGGTCGCTTCGTCCGCTGCAGCCGCACCTTCGCCCAAGGCGATGACCCGCTCCATGTCGCCAGCGTCGAAGGCGCTGCTCATCGCCGCGACGAGACTGTGGGTAGCTGCGGTCATGCCTTTCCGCTCGGTGGCCTGCTGGCCCTCATTATGCAAGAGGGGCCGCAAGAATATCTCGCGGCCCCTCCAGGTTACGGTGGAACTTGCAGCAGGCTCAGCCGATCAGAACTTGACCGTGGCACGCGCCCAGTAATAGCGGCCGATCGTGTCGTAGGTAGAGGCATCCACGTTGTAGTTCGTGCCATTCTGATAGACCAGCGGCGGTATCTTGTCGCTGAGGTTGTCCACGCCGACGTCGATCCGTGCATGCCACGACGGGATCGCATAGCCAAGCTGGATCGAGTGGTACAACACCGAGGCCATCGGCAGGTTGACGCCCTGGATGGAGGCATCCGCATTCAGGTTGGTCAGGTGGTTGATGTAGCGGGTTTGCCACTGGGCGTCCCAGTTGCCCAGCGCCCAGTTGAGCGTCAGCGTGCCGCGCCAGCGCGCCATGTTGCCGAACTGCGGGCTGAAGGTGCCGGCGTAGTTGACTGTGTGCGCGCCCGGCTGGCCAGGCGTGGCATTGTTGTTGTAGGTGGACAGATAGGTGCTGGCGAAGCCGGCCTTGAAGTCACCCGGATTCACGCTGCCCAGGTCGAAATGCGGGACCTTGTAGTTCAGCGTGAAGTCGATGCCGCTGGTGCTGAGGCTGCCCAGATTGACCGTTGGCGTATTGATCACCTTGACGTCGCCCGCCTGCTGGGTATTGGTGCCGTAGCGGGTGATCAAGGCGCAATACGGGCTGCTGTTGTTGGCAAAGCAGCCATTGACCACCGTCGAGGCGGCGATGGGCGTCAACAGATCCTTGAGCGTTATGTGCCAGAAGTCGACGCTGGTGGACACGCCATCCATCCAGCTGGGGTTGTAAACCAGACCGAAATCGATCGACTTGCCCTGTTCCGGCTTGAGCGACTGGCCCACCGTGCTGGCGCCCGAGTAATACGTGTTGACCTGGGCATTGGTGTTCACCCAGTTGGCCGGGACTGACTGGCAGGCGGCGGCGTGCTGCGCGAGCTCGGCCGTCGTGAGGCCCACGCAGGGGTCATTCAAGTTCGGTTGGACGAGGGTGATGCCGTCGTAGAGTTCATCCAGGTTCGGCGCGCGAAACACCTGGGACACCGTGCCGCGAACCAGCAGGTCGGCGATCGGTTTCCACTCGACGGCGATCTTGCCGTTGGTGGTCGAGCCGCTGGTGTCGTAATCCGAGTAGCGGATGCCCAGATCGAGGTTCAGCGAATACGCCCCAGGCTGCTCGGAAAGCAGCGGGATCAGCGACTCGGCATAGATTTCCTTGACGTTGTCGCTGCCGCGGCCGGGTGAGCCGCAGCCTTCCTGCAGGATCGCGCAGGTACCGGTGGACAGATCGAGGACGGCATCGGAGGTGACGGTGTAATTCATCGTCTGCTTGCGATACAAGCCACCGACAGCCAGTTGCATGCTGCCGGCCGGCAGGTCCCACAGCTCGCCGTTGGCGTCGAACTGCACCTGCTTGGTGGCATTGGTGAACACGTACACCGGATTGTCCACCAGACCCTTGAGGGCGGGCTGATTGGCCTGGTCGAAGATATTCACGCCGCTGTTGATGGCCGACTGGAACTGGGCGATGTTGAGCTCGTTGTAATTGCGCTGTACGCGTCTGGCATGGCCATAGTTGAGCGTGGCATCCCAGTTCCAGCTGCTCTGCCCGAACGCTCCGCGCAGGCCGGTGTTGACCTGCACGTTCTGGGTGTCAAAGGTGTGCAGGCGATTGCCGGCCCCGGTCAGGCGGAGGTTGAAGCCATAGCCGCCGTTCGGATCGGTCGGGTTGGCGGGATCGGTGCCGAAGGTGACGCCAAAGGGATTGATCGGGTTGCTGGCCGCCACGTACCAGCCGTCGCCGACCGCGGTGGGCGCGGGCGCGTCCTGGCCGCTCGACTGCGTGTGGTTGAAGAACGCATTGGCGAAGAAGGTCAGGTGGCTGGTCAGGTTGTAGCTGCCGAGCAGGAAGCCGTCGGTGCGTTGCTGCGCGGTCTGGATGTAGTTGTAGGTGTTGTAGTTGTACGAATCCGCAGGGTAGTTGTCGCAGCGGTAATCGGCCTGGCTAGACCCGTCGCCCTGTGCCTTGGTGGCGAGGATTTTTCCGTTCTTGACCGTGCAGCCATACTGGCCGGCAAACGACGCGGGCAGCTGGATCTTGCCGGTCGGGATGGTGCTGGAACCGGAGGAGGTGAGCGCGCCGCTGGACAGGTACAGCGGGTTCGAGGAGAACTTGCGCTGGCTGGCCAGCGCGGCGTCGTACTTGTTGTAGTCGAGGCCGCCGACGATGTTGTAGTTGTCGCCGCTCATGCCGCCGATGATGCTCAGGCCGTGCCGCTGGCCGTCGCCATGGCTGGAGATGCCGCCGTTGATGCTGGCTTCGACGCCCTTGTAGTCCTTGCGCAGGATGAAGTTCACCACGCCGCCGATCGCGTCGGAGCCGTACACCGTCGAAGCACCCTCAGCCAGCACATCGACCCGCTCGATCATGCTCTGCGGGATCATGTTGATATCGGCATTGGCCATGCGCTGGCCGTCGATCAACACCAGGGTGCGATTGACGCCCAGTCCTCGCAACGAAACGCGTGCGGCGCCGTCGCCGCCTTCCAGCGAGGGACTGGCGATGCCGCCGCCGTTGGTGTTGTTCTGGGTATTGGTGGCATTGCCGGCGATGCTGGGCAGTGCCTGCAGCACATTGCCCATGGTCGGATTGCCGGCATTCGAGATGGCCGTGCGATCCAGCGTCACCACCGGACTGGATGTCTCGATGTCCACGCGGCGGATCAGCGAACCGGTCACCACCACCGACTGCAGGGTCTTGGCCTTGCTCTTCGACGGCGGGGCGTTCTGGTCGGCTGGTGAAGTGTTCTGGTCGGATGGTGCGGTGTTCTGGTCGGACGATGACGCGGTGTCAGTTGGCGGCGTCTGCGCCTGGGCCAGGCCGGCCGCGGTGAGAATGCCTGCGCCCAAGGCCAGGCGCACCGCCAGTGACAAGTGATTCATGCCGTATTTCATGTGGTCTCCCCAGTGAAATTGCTATTTGTTCCCAGCCATCGAACGTATCGAGTCCCCCCCCGGGGTGCACGTTGCGCAAACCGGCGTTTCGCGTCGGCTTGCGCAATGTTTCGCAGATTACTCCCAGAATCGCTCCCGCGCACTGAGCCCCGGAATCCGTTCGGCCGTCCATTCGGCAGTCCGGCCGGGCGCTTGCCGGTGGCCATGGTGCTGCCGCCTCCACGAAGGCGGTTGCGGGCCCGGTGCCGGCCCACGGATGGGTCGCGGTCATGCGCAGGCAGGCGCCCGGGAGGGCGCCAACGCATCCCGCGCCTGCGTCCGCCGCCGGGGCCGCGGCTATTTGCTGGCCGCCGCCCGCTGCTGCTTCATCCACTGCTGATAGTCCCCGACGTAGGGCACCTCGCGCAGCACCTTCGAACGCGGGTCGACGATCAGCAGGCTGCCGGCCGGCACCGCGAGCTGGCCGCTGCCGTCGCTCATCGGCAGGGTGTGCACGGTGTCGCCCACCTGCACCTCGATCGGCATCGGGAACGGCTTGCCGTGTTCGGTCACCCAGCGCAGCTTCAGCGTGTCGCCGTCGCGCTGCTCGTCCAGCCGCGGCAGCGCGGCGTCGCGCAGGTAGACGTCGAAGAACCAGTCCAGCTTGCGTCCGGTGACCTGGTCGACGATCCCGACGTAGTCGTTGGTGCTGGCGTAGCGCGGGCTGAAGTTGCCGGGCCTGGGGTCGGGCCGGCCATAGACCAGCCGCCGGGTGCTGTCGAAGAAGTCCTTGTCGCCGATCAGCTGGCGCAAGGTGTGCAGCATCAGCGCGCCCTTGTTGTAGATGTCCTGGCCGGGGCCGGCGCTTTCGTCGTAGACCTGCTCCTCGGTCTTGCTGCTGCCTGACACGATCGGGTGGTGGTTGCGCAACTGCAGGCGCAACTGGTGCAGCCAGCTGAAGTAGTCCATGTCGCCATTGAGGTACTGGCTGAAGAGCGGCTGCATGTAGGTGCCGAAGCTCTCGTGCAGCCACATGTCGTCCCAGTCGGCATTGGTCACCTGGTTGCCGAACCACTCGTGCGCGAATTCGTGCTGCAGCAGCTGGTCGAAGCCGTAGCCGTTCTTGCGGTACTGGTTGCCGTAGGCGTTGATGGTCTGGTGTTCCATGCCCAGGTGCGGGGTTTCCACCACGCCCATCTTTTCGTCGCCGAAGGGGTAGGGGCCGATCTGCTGCTCGAAGAAATCCAGCATGCGCGGGAACTCGCCGAACAGCGCTTGCGCGCCCGCGGCATGCTCGGGCAGATACCACAGCTCCAGCGGGATGGTGTTGCCGTAGTGGCTGGCGTAATTGCCCTTGAGCAATTTGAACGGGCCGACGTTGATCGAGATGGCGTAGGTGTCCGGATGCTTGGCGCGCCAGTGGTAGGTGTGCTGGTCACCCTGGTCGGTGATGCCGACCAGCACGCCGTTGCCGGGCGCGGCCAGCGTCCTGGCCACGGTGATGTACGTGTCGACCAGGTCCGGTTCGCCCTGCGGCTGGTCGATGCACGGCCAGAACAGGTCGCAGCCTTCACCTTCCACCGCGCTGGCCACCCACGGCTGGCCGTCGGCGGTATGGCTCCAGACGAAGCCGCCGTCCCACGGCGCCTTCTTCGCCACGTGCGGCTTGCCGCCGTAGCGCACGGTCACGCTGACCTTGCCGCCGGCGGCGAGCATCGCCGGCAGCTGGATGCGCAAACGGCCGTCCGGATTGCTCCACGCGCTGGCCGCCAGCGGCTTGCCGTCGAGGTCGAGGCCGCTGATCGGCAGGTTGCGGTCCAGGTCCAGCAGCAGCACGTCGGTGGCCGTCTTCGCGGTGAAGCTCAGCGTGGCGCTGGCGTCGATGCTTTGCTGCGCCGGCTCGACCGTGAAGTGCAGCTCGGCATGGTCGAAATGCACCCGCGCCTGCTCGGCCGGCATCACCCCGCCGGAATTCAGCGTCTGCGTGGTGAGCGCCGGCTGCGTGGTGGCCGTGGTGGTGGCCGTGGCGGCGATGCTGGCGAGGCCGAGCGTGACGCCGAGGGCGAGCAGGTGCGGACGGAAGGGCATGCGATGGTTTCCGGCGGGAGGGGGCATCCGCGCAGGATGCAACCTTTCAGCGGCAGGCGACAACGCCAGAAGTCATGCCGGAAGTCATGCAAGCCGAGGTCAGGTTCCCTGCCGCCAGGCCAGCACGCGCATCCCGCTCAGCCGGCGTAGCGCTGCTGCAGGTAGGCGAACATCGCGCGCACGCCCATCGCCTCGCCACCGCGCGGGCGGCCCGGGCGATCGGCATCGTTCCACGCATACGTATCCAGGTGCAGCCAGGGTGTGCCGTCCGGCACGAAGCGCTCCAGGTACAGCGCCGCGGTGATCGCGCCGGCATGGCGCGACGGACCGGCATTGGCGAAGTCGGCCAGGTACGAATCGAGCATCTTGCGGTACGGCCGCCACAGCGGCATCTGCCACAGCGGGTCGTCGACCGCGCGGCTGGCGGCCAGCAGTGCGGCGGCCGCGGCATCGTCGTTGGCGAACAGCGCGGGCAGGTCCGGTCCCAGCGCCACGCGCGCGGCGCCGGTGAGGGTGGCGAAGTCGAGTATCAGGTCGGGCTGCTGCTCGGCGCCGTAGGCCAGCGCGTCGCACAGCACCAGCCGGCCTTCGGCATCGGTGTTGTCGATCTCCACGCTGTGGCCGGCGCGAGTGGTGATCACCTCGCCCGGGCGCAGCGCGTTGCCGGCCACCGCGTTCTCCACCGCTGGAATCAGCAGGGTCAGCCGCACCGGCAGGTTCGCCTGCATGATCAGCCCGGCCAATGCGATCGCGTGCGCGGCGCCGCCCATGTCCTTCTTCATCCAGCGCATGCCGTCGGACGACTTCAGGTCGAGCCCGCCGGTGTCGAAGCACACGCCCTTGCCGACCACGACCAGTCGCGGGTGCTCCTTGCGACCCCAGCTCAGTTCGATCAGTCGCGGCGCGCGGTGACTGGCGCGACCCACCGCGTGGATGGTCGGGAAGTTCGCCTTGAGCAGCTCGTCGCCGACCCAGTCGCGCACCTTCGCCTTGTGCGTCTTGCCGAGCCCGCGGATGGCGTCGCTCAACTGCTCCGGCCCCATGTCCTCGGTCGGCGTGTTGACCAGGTCGCGCACCAGCGCGGTCGCCTCGACCAGCGGCGCCAGCGTCTGCAACTCGGTGGCGGCCACGGCGAGCCTGGCCGGCGCGCGCTTTGCTTGGCGGTAGCGGGTGAATTGATACGCGCCCAGCGCCCAGCCCAGCGCCGCCTGCTGGCGGTCGTCCAGCACGCCTTCGTCGGCAAGATGGTAGGTCGCCGCGGGCAGGCTGCACGGCAGCGCGGCGAGTGCGCCCAGCGGCTGCTGCTCATCCACGCCGACCAGCACGCGCACCAGCTTGCCGGCCGCGTCGGACAGCAGCGCGAACGTGCCTGGCGCCGCCGTGAATTCGCTGTCGCCCAGCCAGCGGCGCTGCGCGGCGGTCAGCCGGCGCCTGCTCGCCGCGTAGTGCGCGGCGTCGGTGGTTTCGATGGCGATGCTGTGGCGGTTACCGGACTGGCGTTCGATCAGGGCGGACATGGGTATTCCTTCGGGCTTGCGTCGGCAGCCGCGCTGCCGGGCGCGACGGATGGCGTTCGAGGATGGGTCAAAACGCCAATCATGCGCGCAATCGCCGCCGCATGCCTACACGAACGGGTGCTGTATTTCGAGCCAGTCGGCCAGCGCGGTCATGTCGCGCAGGTCCAGTTCGGGCGGCGCGCCCAGTTCGCCCGGCCACGCCGCGCCGTCGCGATTGATCCACGCAGTGCGCAGGCCGGCATCGCGTGCGCCGGCCACGTCCATCGCCGGATCGTCGCCCACGTGCAGGATCTGCTGCGGCGGCACGCCCAGCTGTTCGGCGGCGGCCAGGAAGATCCGCCGGTCCGGCTTGGCCATGCCGCTGTCGCGCGCGCAGATGTGGTGGACGAAATGCGCGCCGATGCCGATCCGCTGCAAGTCGGCATTGCCGTTGGTCAGGCTGGCCAGCGGCCAGCGCGCGGTGATCCGTTGCAGCGCGGGCAGGCTGTCCGGATACAGCTCCACCCCGTTGCGCGCGGCGAAATAGATTTCCCACAGCGCCTCGATCGGCGCCTCGTCCACGCCGCAACTGGCGAATGCATGCTGCAGGGTGAGCTGGCGCTGGGTGGTGAAGTCGTGCGCCAGGTCGAGCCGTTCGGCGGCGACCCGGGCGCGCAGCTCGCGCATCGCGGTGATCGGCCAGGCCAGCGCCACGCTGGGGTGGTACTGGCGCAACCACGCGTCCACCGCCTCATCGGCGCGTTCCAGCGCCGGCAGCACCGGCCACAAGGTGTCATCCAGATCCAGCGTCAGGGCGAGTATCGGTGCCACCGGAGCGACTCAGCGGTTGCTGATGCGCAGCACCTGGCCCAGCTTGATCTGGTCGCTCTTCAGATGGTTCCACTCGCGCAACTGCGCCACCTCGACGGCATGCCGCTTGGCGATCGTCGACAGCGTGTCGCCCTTGGCCACCTTGTAGGTGGTCGAGGTCTGGCTGGCATTCGCGCTGACCTTGCCGAAGTCCTTGCCCTGGTGCCGGCTGAGCGTGGTGGCGCTGCCGCTGGCGTGCGCGGCGCTGGTGACGGTGACGTCGCTGACGCTGCCCTGGATCTTGCTCAGGCGCGCGGTCTGCTGCGCGTCATCGCGACGCTTTTCCAGCGCCATGCGCGCGGCCAGCGTATCGGCCGAGGTCGGCGCGATGGCGGCACGTGCCGCATAGGTTGCGCCCGGCGCGGATACCGGCGTGCCACGCGACACGCGTGCGCCGACTTCGGCCAGGATGTTGCTGCGCCGCGAGCTGTCCATCGAGGCCAGCGCGCTGCCGTCCTGGTAGGGCAGCACGGCGTGCTTGCGCAGTGCGGCCTTGCCCGGCTCGGTCTGCACGAAGTCGACGAAGGCCTGCGCCTGGGCCGCTTTCGCACTGTTCGGATTGGTCACCAGGTACAGCGGAATGAACAGCGGATAGCTGCCGTCGGCGATGTTCGCCACCGTGGCCGACTTGCCGTTGATCGGAATCGCCTTCACTTTCGCGTTGCCGCTGATGCCGGTGAGCGTGGCCACGCCAAAACCGTTCGGGTTCAGCGCAATGCCTTCTTCCAGCTTGCGCGTGTTCACGTACAGTCGCGGCGCCGCCACCGGCTGGTTGCCGCGGCCGAACAGCAGGGTGCGCAGGCTGTATTCCACGCCGTCGCCGGGGCTGGCCACCGCGTACACGTCGATCGGCGCGTTGCTGCCGCCCACTTCGCTCCAGTTGTGGATCTTGCCGTAGTAGATGTCGTGCACCTGCTTCAGCGTGAGGCTGCGGATCGGGTTGGACGACTGGGTGATGATCACCAGCCCGTCCCACGCCACCGGCGTGAAGGTGAGCCCGGCGTTCTGCGCGCTGCTGTCGGCCGGTCGTGCGCTGCCAGCCAGGTCGGCGGTGCCGTTGGCGACCGCGTCGATGCCCGAGGCGGTGTTGAACGGCTGCAGCTCGACGCGACCGTGGCCGCTCTTCTCCCACGCCTTGGCCACTTCATCGACCACGCCATTGGCCGTCGCCACGTCGCCGCGCCAGATCAGGCTGCTCTTCGCCGGTGCGCTCGCTTTCGCCTTCGGATGGCTCTTGGCCAGGGCGGGTGTGGCGAGACAGGCACCGAGCAGGGCGACGGACAACAGGCGGACAAGACGAACAGACATGGCGATGGGCAACCCCGGAATGATGATGTGTAGATGCTGATGGAAGGCGAGTATGGCGCCTGGCAGGCGCACGCAGGCTGAAGCGATGCCGGTATTTCATCGGCCCGGGGGCGGAACATCAAGCACTTTCATGCATTTGCGCCGGATCAGGCGCCCGGCCTGTGCGCCGGAACACGCGCCGGGAGCGATCCCGGCCACGCTTTTTGCTGAACGGGCGGCATGGCTGCAGTGAGCCGCGCTCAGTTGATCACCACATAGCGGGTGCCATCGTCACCGGCCACCACCAGCACCAGCTGGCGCGGCTTCACGCCGGCCAGGCCGCGCAATACATGCAGGCTGGTGATGCGCTGGCTGCCCACGCCGATCACCACCTCGTCCGTGCGCAGACCGGCGCGCGCCGCGCGGCTGCCCGGCTGCACCGCGGTGATCGCCACGCCGTACCAGCCCTGGCTGCGCTGATCCTGGCTCAGCTCGCTGAAATGCACGCCGGCCAGCCGCGGGTCGAGCTGGCCGCCGTCGATACCGGCCAGCTTTTCGGCGGTGAGCGTGGCGCTGATCTCGCTCGGCTTGCCCGCGCGCAGCACACCCAGCCGCAGCGTGCTGCCCAGCGGCAGCAGGCCTTCGGCATTGTTCAGCTCCTGCACGCTGCGCAGCGGCTTGCCATTCAGTGTGGTCAGCACATCGCCCGCCTGCAGGCCGGCGCGTTCGGCGGCCGAGCCGTCGCGCACCTGGGTCACCACCACGCCGTTGCTGTCCTTCAGTTGCAGCAGTTGCGCGATGCGCGGGGTGATCGCCTGGGTCTGCACGCCCAGGCTGCCACGCTGCACCTTGCCATGCGCCAGCAACTGCGCCATCACCTCGCTGGTCAGGTTGCTGGGAATCGCGAAACCGATGCCGACATTGCCGCCGGACGGCGAGAAGATCATCGTGTTGATGCCGACCAGCTCGCCGCGCAGGTTGACCAGTGCGCCGCCGGAGTTGCCCGGGTTGATCGACGCATCGGTCTGGATGAAATTCTGGTAGCCGCCCATGCCGGAGGCGTTCTCACCCAGGCCCGAACGGCCCAGCGCCGAGACGATGCCGGCGGTCACCGTCTGGCCCAGCCCGAACGGGTCGCCCACCGCCACCACGTAGTCGCCCACCTGCAGTTGCGAGGAGTCGGCCAGCGGCAGCGCCTGCAGCTTCTGCGCGGGAATCTGCACCACCGCCACGTCGGTGGCCGGGTCGGTGCCGATCAGCTTGCCCTTGAAGGTGCGCCCGTCCTGCAGCGTCACGCTGATGTCGTCCGCGCCGCCGACGACATGGTTGTTGGTCAGCACATAGCCCTTGGCCGCATCCACGATCACGCCCGAGCCCAGGCTCTGCTCGACCCGCTCGCGCGGCGTGCTGGGCAGGCCGAAGAACTGGCGCATCATCGGGTCGTCGAAGTACGCATCGCGCACCGGTACCCGCGTGGTGGTGGAAATGTTCACCACCGTCGGGGTCACCCGGCCCAGCATCGGCGCCAGCGACGGCATCGGCTGGCCGTCGACCGCCGCGGGCAGGGTCGCGGCGCGGGCAGCCGGTGCGATCGGCAGCAGCAAGGCGGCGGCCAGCGCGGCGCCGAACCAGCGCGCCAGAGGTGGACGCACAAGCCGTGAAGATGAGTGATGCATGGGGCCTCCCGTGGGTCGATAGCGGCGCAGCTTCGACCGGAACGCCGCGCCACGGTTCCGCTGCGCCGATGGCTGTCGTGGGACTTTACATCGGGCGACGTCGGGGTTAACTTGCCTATCCGGTAGCAACCACAACATCTTGTGTTCGACAGCTGGCACCCAGACTAGTGCTGGGGTCGGGCGTAACGCTCTTGAGGGGGAGTCGTTGTTGTCGGAAAGCGCTGGCAGCGCGGTCGGAGGGCAATCCTCGCGGCGGCGCAATGCCATCGAAACAGCCATGCGCGGCGCAGCCGCAGCGAATAAAAAAACAACGCCGGCCGCGAGGCCGCAGCGAGAGGTCTCAGAAACCGATGAGCACAGTGCGTGCCCCAGCCACCAGTTCAGCGTCCAGCCCGAACTCGAACAACCATCCAGCCGCCAGCCGTGATGCCATCGTGGAAATTCCGCTGCAACCTGCGTCCTACGACATCTGGGACAAGAAGTACCGCCTGAAGGCGAAGTCCGGCGAGCCGGTCGATGCCACCATCGACGAAACCTACCAGCGCGTGGCGCGCGCGCTGTCGGACGTGGAAACCACCGACGAGCTGCGCGGCCACTGGTACGAAAGATTCCTGTGGGCGCTGCGCCGCGGTGCGATCCCCGCCGGCCGCATCACCTCCAACGCCGGCGCGCTGGCGCACAAGCCGGCCACCAGCACGATCAACTGCACCGTCTCCGGCACCATCCATGATTCGATGGACGACATCCTGGAGAAGGTGCACGAGGCCGGCCTGACGCTGAAGGCCGGCTGCGGCATCGGCTACGAGTTCAGCACGCTGCGTCCGCGCAACGCCTACGTCTCCGGCGCCGGTGCCTACACCAGCGGCCCGCTGTCGTTCATGGATATCTACGACAAGATGTGCTTCACCGTGTCGTCCGCCGGCGGCCGCCGCGGCGCGCAGATGGGCACCTTCGACATCAGCCATCCGGACGCCAAGGAATTCATCCGCGCCAAGCGCGAAGACGGCCGGCTGCGCCAGTTCAACCTGAGCCTGCTGATCACCGACGGCTTCATGGACGCGGTCGAAAACGACCGGGACTGGCCGCTGGTGTTCCCGGTGCACGTCAAGGAAGAGGGCGAGATCGACGTCAACGATCCGGCCCAGGTGATCTGGCGCGAATGGCCCACCCACGAAAACTACGTGGACCGCGAAGACGGCCTGGTCGCCTGCAAGATCTACAGCCACATCCGCGCGCGGCACCTGTGGGACATGATCATGGTGTCCACCTATGACTATGCCGAGCCGGGTTTCATCCTGATCGACAAGGTCAACGAGATGAACAACAACTGGTGGTGCGAGCACATCCGCGCGACCAATCCCTGCGTCACCGCCGACACGCGACTGGCGACGCAATACGGCATGGTGCCCATCGGTGAACTCCACGCCAGCGGTGCGCCACTGGAGGTGTCGGTCGATCGGCGCTCGCTGGAGCTGGATGGTCGCGGCGTGGAAACGCGGCCGGCCAAGCCCGCCTTCATGACCGCTCCCCGAGCCCCGGTTTTCAGGGTGACGACCGAGGACGGCTACGAAATCAAGGCCACCGAATGGCACGACTTCTACGTCGAACGCGGCAAGATCAAATTGCGTGACCTGAAGGTTGGTGACCGCATGCTCGTGCAGTCCGGCAAAGGCCAGTTTGGCCAACAGGGCAGCGAAGACCTTGGCCTCCTCTTGGGTCTGATCGCCGGCGATGGCCACTTCACCAATCGCGGCAAGGACCAGCAGGCAGCCATTGTGACCCTGTGGGGTGAGGAGCGCGCTCTGGCCGACCGCGTGGCCACCTATGTCAATACCTTGATCGTGCATACCGCCCAGAATGATCTGCGCACCTATCAAGTCGCTCCCGTGGCCGTGCCAGAGCGTAATTGTGTTTTCATCCGCTCCGTGCTGCTGGCCCGCCTTCTGGAACATTACGGCTTCAGCGCCGCTACCAAGTTGCGTGTGCCCGAAGTGGTCTGGCGGGGCAGCGAGGCTTGCGTCAAGAGCTACCTGAGCGCCCTATTCCAGTGCGATGGCACGGTCAATGTCTCCGGTCGCAGCCTGAGTTGTTCGGTGCGTCTGGCTTCCAGTCATCCGGATCTGCTCAAGGATGTGCAGATGCTGTTGGCCAACTTCGGCGTGTTCTGCCGCATCAAGCAGCGACGTGCGGCGGGAAGGCGCGAGCTACCCGATGGTCACGCTGGCAAGCGCAGTTATGCCTGCTCCGCCGATTACGAATTGATCATCGACGGCGAGTCGCGCGAACGTTTCATGAGCGAGATTGGTTTCCTGTTGCCGGCCAAGACCCGGCGTTATCTCGATTGGCGCGAAGGGAAGGCTCTGCTCAAAACCCAACGCTTCACGTCGAAGATTTCGAGCATCGAATACGTCGGCGAAGAGGCGGTGTTCGACACCACCCAGTCCGATCACAACGCGGTGATTTTCAATGGTCTGGTAACCGGACAGTGTGGAGAGCAGCCCTTGCCGCCGTACGGCTCGTGCCTGCTCGGCTCGATCAACCTGACCACCTTCGTGCGCGACCCGTTCGGCCCCAAGGCGCGCTTCGACTGGGACGAGTACCGCGAGGTGGTCAAGGTGTTCACCCGCATGCTCGACAACGTGGTCGAGATCAACGGCCTGCCGCTGGAACAGCAGCGCAACGAGATCATGTCCAAGCGCCGCCACGGCATGGGTTTCCTCGGCCTGGGTTCCACCGTGACCATGCTCAAGCACCGCTACGGCGGCGCCGAAGCGGTCGCCTTCACCGAGGAAGTCTCGCGCGAGATGGCGGTGGCCGGCTGGGAAGTGGCGCTGGAACTGGCGAAAGAGAAGGGCGCCGCGCCGGTGCTGCTGCGCGACTACACCGTCACCGGCGACATGCTGCGCAAGCGCCCGGAAATGGTCACCGACGGCTACAAGATCGGCGACAGCATCCCCGGCCGCGTGCTGCACGCCAAATACAGCCGCTACATGCAGCGCATCGCCACGGTGGCGCCGAACCTGGTCGAGCAGCTGGCCGAGACCGGCGCGCGCTTCACCCACCACAGCTCGATCGCCCCCACCGGCACCATCAGCCTGAGCCTGGCCAACAACGCCAGCAACGGCATCGAGCCCAGCTTCGCGCACAGCTACTCGCGCAACGTGATCCGCGAAGGCAAGAAGTCCAAGGAAAAGGTCGAGGTGCTCAGCTTCGAGCTGCTGGCCTACCGCGCGCTGATCAATGCCGACGCCAAGGCGTACACCGACGAGGCCGCCAACAAGCTGCCCGACTACTTCGTCGCCGCCGACGACATCAGCCCGAAACAGCACGTCGACATCCAGGCCGCCTCGCAGAAGTGGATCGACTCGTCGATCTCCAAGACCGCGAACGTGCCCACCGACTACCCCTACGAAGACTTCAAGGACATCTACTTCTACGCCTACAAGCAGGGCCTGAAGGGATGCACCACGTTCCGCTTCAACCCCGCGGCATTCCAGGGCGTGCTGGTCAAGGATTCCGATCTTGAAAACACCCTCTACCGCTTCGAGCTGGAAGACGGTAGCGTTGTCGAACTGAAAGGCAATGAGCAGGTGGAATACGACGGCGAGATGCATTCGGCCGCCAACCTCTTCGATGCCTTGAAGGAAGGGTATTACGGCAAGTTCTAGGCAAGGCGCGCACCCGGGTTCGGGGTGTGCGCGTTTCCGCTGAATGCGTCGATTCCCGAAAGGCCGCGACACGTACTGACATTACATTCGGAGGGGAACACCAGCATGTCCATCGATAACGAAGTTGAAGCAGGCAGCACACCCGTTGCCGTCGAAGCACCGGCCATCACCCTGCCGGTACTGCCGGACGTGCCCGCCGCCGCTCCGGCGGACGCACCGGTTGCCGTGAAGGCTGTACCGAAGAAGAAGGCGGCGCCGAAAAAGGCCGCTCCCAAGGCTGCGGCGAAGAAAGCCGCGCCCGGGAAGGCCGCCAAGAAAGCCGCCGTGAAAAAGGCTGCGCCGAAGAAGGCAGCCAAGAAGGCAGCGGCGAAGAAGGCCGCGCCCAAGAAGGCAGTCAAGAAGGCAGCGCCGAAAAAGGCCGCCAGCAAGAAGGCCGTGAAGAAGGCAGCGCCGAAGAAGGCCGTGAAGAAAGCGGTCAAGAAGGTTGCGCGCAAGGCCGCCAGCGCCAAGAAGGCGGTGAAGAAGGGCGCCAGGAAAGTCACCAAGGTGGTGAAGAAGAACGCCGCCAAGGTCACAAAGAAGGTCAGCAGCAAGAAGTCGGCCAGCAAGAAGGCCGCACCGAAGAAGGCGGCAGTCAAGAAGTCCGCCAGCAAGAAAGCCGTCGCCAAGACGGCAAAGAGGTCCACTGCCAGCAAGAAGGCGAGCGTCAAGTCGGCAGCGCGCAAGCCTGCCGCCAAGAAGGCCGCTGCAAAAAGGAAGTAAGCACCACCGCATCCGGCCCGGCCTTGCGCCGGGCCGGATGATCTCCAGCCCCAGGCCGTGTCCACCCCGGCGCCGTTCATCCAGCACCCATACTCCCGAACCACGAAGCGAACACCATGGCAATCAAGATCGACAAGAAGATCACCGGCTACAACGTGGTCAACCCCGAAGACAAGGTTGCCAGCCAGGCCGCTGCTGCCGCGAAAGAAGCGCGCGCCGCCGAGCCCAAGCAAGCCGAAGTGATCCAGATGCACGAAAGTGTCGAGCGGCCGGAAACCCTGGTCGGCTCCACCTTCAAGATCAAGTCGCCGCTGTTCGAACACGCGCTGTACGTCACCATCAACGACATCGTGCTCAACGCCGGCACCAAACACGAACTGCGCCGCCCGTTCGAGATCTTCATCAACTCGAAGAACATGGACCACTTCCAGTGGATCGTGGCGCTCACCCGCATTCTGTCCGCCGTGTTCCGCAAGGGCGGCGACGTCACCTTCATCGTCGAAGAACTCAAGGCCGTATTCGACCCGCGCGGCGGCTACTTCAAGTCCGGCGGCGTGTACATGCCTTCCATCGTCGCCGAGATCGGCTCGGTGGTGGAGCAGCACATGAAGAACATCGGGCTGATCCGTGACCCGGAGATGGACGAGGCGACGCGGAAGCTGATCGTGGAGAAGCGGGCGGCGTATGAGGCGCTGGGCGCGAAGAAGGCTGCCGATGCGGGCGCTGCTGCCGAAGCGGGCGCGGGTGAGGCGCTGTCGTTTCCGCCGGGGTCGATGATGTGCGACAAGTGCAATACCAAGGCGCTGGTGCTGATGGACAACTGCCAGACTTGCTTGAATTGTGGGTATAGCAAGTGTGGGTGAGATAAGGACCATTGAAAATATAGCTAATAGAAAAAGGGGCGGATAACCGCCCTTTTTAATTTTTCTCTGGCAATTTTTATAGGTTATGTCCCATAAGACAATAAAAATACCAAAGACTCTTGAT
Source organism: Rhodanobacter ginsengiterrae (assembly GCF_050026815.1). Taxonomy (NCBI): domain Bacteria; kingdom Pseudomonadati; phylum Pseudomonadota; class Gammaproteobacteria; order Lysobacterales; family Rhodanobacteraceae; genus Rhodanobacter; species Rhodanobacter ginsengiterrae. Next base: position 36,208 of record NZ_JALBWO010000042.1, read on the forward strand.
CTATTGGCGGCGCTGGAATTGACGATAGAGCTTGCAACTATCGATGACGCATCTTCGATTTGCGTCGATTTTGATGGCGTTGGATCGGTCGAGCCTTTTGCGATGCTCGTGGTTTCCAGCGAGCTTCAACGAACCGCGGCTAGAAATAGGGTCGAGCTCTTTGAGTGTAAAAATCATGAGCGTATGACCTATGCCGCACATATGGGCTTTTTCGAAGCCTTTGGATACGCTGGTGGCCGCCAGCGGGGTTCGGCGGATGGCGGTGCGCGGCATTTACCAGTAAATATTTTTGATTGTGACAAATTGCGTGCTGAAGCTAACGAAGAGTATTCGGAAGTTGGTGATGTTATTGAGCAGAAGAGTGAGCGACTGGCGGAGCTTCTTTGCGATAGCAACTCTAGTTGTCGACTCCCCGTAATCTTGATCCAGGCATAACCAGAGGTCTCCGGTCAAACTAGCCGCAAGGAGACCCACGATGCGCAAGAGCAAATTCACTGAAAGTCAGATCGTCGCGACGCTGAAGCAGGTCGAAGGTGGTCGCCAGGTCAAGGATGTATGTCGCGAGCTGGGCATATCGGATGCGACCTACTACGTATGGAAGTCCAAGTACGGCGGCA
>NZ_JALBWO010000043.1:0-108336 GCF_050026815.1 Rhodanobacter ginsengiterrae
ACACGCTCTTCGCCAAGTCCACACCCAGGGTTATAGTGCTCATGGAGACTTCCTCTTCTGTTGACGGTTGTGTTGCAACACCATCATGGCCCTCGAGGCCAAAGGGGAGGAAGTCTCTTTTTACTCGCTCAGGTCGCTCTGCTAAAATGGACCCCGTGAACAACGTCATCGAATTGAAAAATACCGGCCTCCGCGCCCAGTTGCGCGAAGCGCAACAGAAACAGACGCTGATCCGGTTGTGGCGCGACGAGCTGGAACACGGCAGCTTCTGCGGCTATGTGGGCGGCGTCGGGCGCGAATTCTTCCTGCTCTGGGTGGTCGGCGACGGCATCAGCTACGACGGCATGTACATCATGCGCCACCGCGACATCTCCGAACTGGAAGCGCCGGACAAGCATCACGTTTTCTTCGAGAAGGCGCTGGCGATCAAGCACATCCTGCCGCGACCGCCGCGAGGCTTCCCGCTGGACAACATCCGCGAAGTCATCCAGGCCGCTGGTGCCCAGGCCCCGGTGATCGGCGTGCATGTGGACAGCGAAGACGAGTCCGAAGTCTGCTACATCGGCCGGTTGGTCGACGTCGAGGAGGACGGCTTCAACATGCAGGAGCTCAGCCCCGACGCTGAATGGATGCGCGAGCCTTCGTTCTTCAGTTGGGACGAAGTCTCCACCGTGAGCATCGAGGACGCCTACGCGCAATCGCTGTTGGCCGTGGCCGGCCCCGCACCGGATCTGGTCCCCGGTGGCGACACCGGCTTCGGTCGCGTCCCCTCGCCCTGAGTTCGGTCCACTCGCTGTGCCGCGACCCGGCGGCCCTCGGCCAACACCGTGGGACCTGAGCTGTCGATGGCATCGCCTTCCCGACTTTGGTCTGCCTGCGCCAGCAGTTAAGCTCAGCTGTCTGAAATGACGCCAGCGCAGCTTGGCCGGGAAACACCCATGACACGCATCGTCGTCGTCGGCAGCATCAACATGGATCTGGTCACCCAGGCGGCGCGCTTCGTCGGCCCGGGCGAGACCATCATGGGCGAACGCTTTCTCACTGTGCCCGGCGGCAAGGGCGCCAACCAGGCCGTGGCCGCGGCCCGGCTTGGTGCCGAAGTGACTCTGGTCGGCGCCACCGGCGATGACGCCTTCGGTCAGCAACTGCGCGCGGGTCTGGCCGCCGAAGGCATCGATCTGGGCCACGTCGCGCAGCTCGACGATGTTGCCAGCGGCACCGCCTCGATCACGGTCGCCGGCGGTGAAAACCAGATCATCGTGGTGCCCGCCGCCAATGCCCACGTCACCCCGGCGCACGTGGAGAACGCACGCGCGCTGGTCGAGCGCGCCGACGTCGTGCTGGTGCAGATGGAAATCCCGCTGGAGACGGTGGAGGCAACCCTGCGCCTGGGCCACCGCCTGGGCGTGCCGGTAATCCTCAACCCCGCCCCCGCGCAAAAGCTGCCAACCGAATGGTTGCGGCTGGCCCGCTATGTCACCCCGAACCAGCATGAACTGGCGATCCTGCTCGGTGCTGATGCCGACGAAGACTTCCGCAGCTTGATGCGGCGCGCGCCATGCCCGGTGGTACTGACCCGCGGCGGCGACGGTGCGTGGTATCGCGAAGACGGTGATCCCGTCCACCAGAGCGGCTTCGCCGTCGAGGTGGTCGACAGCACCGGCGCCGGCGACACTTTCAACGCCGCACTGGCGGTATTCCTGCGCGAAGGCCTGGCCGTCGCGGTACGCAAGGCCTGCGCCGCCGCCGCACTGTCGGTGACGAAGCTCGGCGCGCAGGGTGGCATGCCGAGCCTGGCTGAAGTCGAGGCATGGCTGGGCGACCGGTCCGCCTGAGCGCCGCCGCGCCAACCAGGTGAGGTTGGCGCTATGCTGAAACCATGCGCCTGCGTGATCTCGGCTTTCTGCTTGCCTTCTCCACGGCCCTGTTGCCATCGGGCACGCTGGCGCTGGCCGCTGCCGGTATCCCGCTCGATCTCGCTGCATGGTTTCCGCTGGGTTTCATCTTCGGGATCGTGCCGCTGATCGATGCCCTGGTCGGACAGGACCGCAGCAACCCGAAGGATCCCGGAGAAGCCGCGCGACTCGACCGGCATGTGTATTTCCGCGTTCTCACCGCACTCGTGCTGCCGCTGTGGCTGGCCACGCTGGCATGGTGCACCTGGCATTTCATCCACTGGTCGATGGGGCCTGTCGGCATCATCGGATGAATCCTCTCGACCGGGGTGATTGGTGGCACGCTGGCCATCAATCCGGCACACGAGCTGATCCACAAGTCGACCCGGGTGGAGCCGCTGATCGGCGGCATCCTGCTGAGCAGTGTGGGCTATCACGGCTTCAAGGTTGAACACGTGCGCGGCCACCATCTGCACGTGGCCACGCCCGAGGATTCATCTTCGGCAAGGTTGGGAGAATCGGTCTACGCCTTTGTACCCCGCGCCCTGTGGCGCAACGTGCGCAACGCGTGGCGACTGGAGGCGGTGCGGCAGCTTCAGCGCGGCAGGTCGCCCTGGTCATGGCGCAACGAGATGGTGCACTGGACCGCTTTGTGGATGGTCTTCATGACGCTGTCCGGCTTGCTGGGCGGCGCGCCCGCGCTGCTGTTCTTCCTCGCCCAGGGTATCGTCGCCGCCGCCACCCTGGAGGTGATCAACTACGTCGAGCATTACGGCCTGTCGCGCCGGGAAATTTCGCCGGGACGCTACGAGCGCGTCAATCACCTGCACTCGTGGAACTCGTCGCAGCGCTACACCAACTGGTTGTTGTTCAATCTGCAGCGCCATTCCGATCACCACGAGACGGCACGACGGCGCTATCAGGCACTGCTGCATCATGCCGACAGCCCGCAACTTCCCGCCGGCTACGCGACCATGTTCGTGCTGGCGCTGCTACCGCCGCTCTGGCGACGGGTGATGGATCACCGCGCACTCGCCGCGACGCGTTGATTCATTTGCCGATGCAGAACGAACCGAAAATTGCGCCGAGCAAATCGTCGCTGCTGTAGCTGCCGGTGATTTCGCCCAGTGCGTGCTGGGCCTGACGCAGTTCTTCGGCAGCCAGTTCGCCGGCATGGGTGGCCAAGGTGTGGGCGGCCCGATCGAGATGGATGGCGACTTGCTGCAGCGCCAGCACGTGGCGGCGGCGGGCGCTGAAGGCGCCTTCGCCGCTGCCGGCACCGGCGAGGTGCTTGAGGTGGTCGCGCAGGGGCTCGAGGCCTTCGCCGGTTTTGGCGGAGGCCCATAGCCAGTGCGCGTGGTCGCGTTGTTCGGCGTGCGGGGCGAGGCCGTCGCGGTCGATCTTGTTGATCAGGACCACGCGTTCGACGTTTGCGGGCAGCGATGCGAAGAAGGCGAGGTCGGCGCCGGCGTGTTCGGCATCGCTGACCAGCAGGGCGACATCGGCACGCTGCAACTCGCCATGGGCGCGACGCACGCCTTCGCGTTCGACTTCGTCATCGGTCTCGCGCAGGCCCGCTGTGTCGGCCAGTTCCAGCGCGATGCCGTCCAGGCTCAGGGATTCGCGCAGCACGTCGCGGGTGGTGCCGGCAGTGGCATTGACGATGGCGCGATCGCTGCCAGCCAGTGCGTTGAGCAGGCTCGACTTGCCGGCATTGGGGCGGCCGATGATCGCCACCCGCAGGCCGTCGTTGAGACGCAGGCCGCGCCTGGCTTCGCGCAGCAGTTCGGCCAGTTCGGCGCGTGCGCCTTCAAGCTGGTGCCTGATCGCCGGGTCGGCGAGGAAGTCGATTTCCTCTTCGGGAAAATCGATCGCCGCCTCGATGTGCACGCGCAAGGCGATCATCGCCTGCAGCAGCGCCTCGACCCGGCGCGAGAACACCCCTTCCATCGATTGCAGCGCGGCACGGGCGCCAGCTTGCGAGCGCGCCGCGATCAGGTCGGCGACGGCTTCGGCCTGCGCCAGGTCGAGCTTGCCGTTGAGGAAGGCGCGCTCGGTGAATTCACCCGGCCGCGCCAGCCGCGCACCGAGTTCGCAACAGCGACGCAGCAAGGCATCCAGCAATACCGCGCTGCCGTGGCCTTGCAGTTCCAGCACGTCCTCGCCGGTGTACGAAGCAGGAGCAGGGAAGTGCAGCAACAATCCGCGATCGATCAGCACGCCAGCGGCATCGCGAAACGCCGCGAAGTGCGCGTGGCGGGGTTGCGGCGCACGGCCGAGCAGGCTCCGCGCGATCGTCGGCACCGCCGCACCGGAGACCCGCAGCACGCCCACGCCGGCCGCACCCGGTGCGCTGGCGATCGCGGCGATGGTGTCGGGGCTGTGCTCATTCATGCTCGGCGACTCCAAACGAAGTCAGCCGCGACGGTTGCCCGCTCGCGGCTGACGAGGCGGCGACGACCCGGGATCAGGCGGCCTTGGGCCTGGCCACGTCCTCGCGATCGATGTGATGGGTGATCCACCACTGCTGGCCCAGACCGACGATGCCGTTGACCGCGTAATACAGGCACAGACCGGCAGGGAAGAAGGCGAACATCACCGTGAACAGCAACGGCATCACCTTCATCATCTTCGCCTGGGTCGGGTCCATGCCCGCGGCGACCGGATTCAGAATTTGCGTACCCAGCATCACCGCTGCGTAGATGATCGGCAGGATGTAGAACGGATCGGGTGCGCTGAGGTCGGGGATCCACAGGAACGGCGCATGGCGCAGTTCCAGACTGTACTCGAGCACGAAGAACAGGCCGTAGAACACCGGAAGGGTGATCAGCACCGGCAGACAACCGCCCATCGGGTTGACCTTTTCCTTCTTGTACAGCTCCATCATCGCCGTCTGCATCTTCTGCTTGTCGTCCCCGTAACGCTCCTTGAGCGCCTGGACACGCGGCTGCAGTTTGCGCATGCGTGCGCTGGAACGGTACTGGATGGCGGTGAGCTTCCAGCTCAGACCCTTGATCAGCAGCACCAGCAGGATGATCGCCACGCCCCAGTTCTTGGTGATCGCGTGGAACTGCGACAGCACCCAGTGCATCGGCACGGCGATGATCTTGAACATGCCGTAGTCGATGGTCAGGTCCAGACCCGGCGCGATCGCGTCCATCGAACCCTGCTTGTTCGGACCCACATACAGGCGCGAATCACTGGTCGCGCTCTGACCCGGCGGGACGCTGATGGACGGACCGACAGTGCGGATCATGAAGCGCGGGTGGACGCTGTCCGGGTTGATCGTGTCGGTGAGGTACTGCTCGGTCTGCCCGGCCGGCGGAATCCACGCGGTGACGAAGTACAGTCGCAGCATCGCCGCCCAACCGCCCTTGATCGACGCGTTGAGCTGGTCCTTGGGTTTGGCAAAGTCCTTGAACGCCAGCTTCTCGAACTTCTCGCCGGTGTACCAGGCGGCACCCTGGAAGCTGCGCGACTCCGGTTTGCTGTAGCTCTGGATCCAGTTGCCGGGTTTCGGCGGTTCAACCCGCAACAGCTGCTGATAGGCATTGCCCTGCCAAGCCGTGGCGCCGCCGTTTTCGATGCGCTGGCTGACGCCGATGACGTAGCTGCCACGCTTGAGCGTATAGGTCTTGGTGACCTTGAGGCCGGCGGCATCCTGCCAGGTGAGGTCGACTTTCAGTTCGTCCTGGCCGGCTGTCAGCGCGTAGGTGGTCTTGTCGGCATGGAACAGCGCCAGGTGGTTGGGCTGATCCGCAGGCGCGGTGTCGCTGCTGCTGACCAGGCCGTTCTGGGCGACCGAGTAGTACGCAGGCTCGGTGGTCAGCAGCACGGTCGGCGGTGGGTTCGGGGCCTTGTGCGTGCGCGGCGCGTCCGGGTAGGCCAGCAGGTCGGCATGCACCAGACTGCCACCGCGGGTATCCACGCTCAGCTTCAGCACATCGGTCTGCACCGTGATCAGCTGCGCGACTGCAGGCGCCGTGGCATTGGCGATGGTGCCGACAGCAGGAGCGGCGGCACCCGGCGCAGCGGCGGTCGGAATCGCCCCCGGGACGCTGGCGTCGCTCGACGACGCAACCGCTGTCGTGGCGGCGGTCTGCGGTGCCAGCGGTGGGTAGTCTTTCTGCCAGGCCATGAACAGGAAGTAGGCCACGGCAACCAGGGCGAACATGAGGAAGGTGCGCGTTTGATTCATCGCGTAGCAAATCCGGGTAACGCCACGACACTTGTCAACGCCGCGGAGACTGTAAGGAGAGGGTCAACGCTCGATTGTGGTGGTCTGACCGGCGCGCTTCAATGCTTCGGACGATCCGGCCTGGCTGGCCAGCAGTTTTTTCCACAAGGCGTCCAGTTCGGCGAGCAACTCTGGCCCCGGCATGCCGGCAGCCAGTTCGCGCGCCATCACCATCAAGTCGACGGAGGGAAGCTGATGGCGCACGCGACGGAACGACTCGCGCAGCAATCGCTTGATCCGGTTCCGTTCGACCGCCCGCTTGGAGACACGCTTGGAAATCGCGAGGCCGAGCCGGGCGTGACCCAGCTCGTTGTCGCGAAAACGCATATGAAAACAGCGGCCGCCTGCGCGTCCGCTGCTTGTCCGCAAGGCGGCGAAGTCGCTCGGCCGACGTAGCCGCGCATCGCGCGGCAGACCGGCGGTGGACATGCGCCGGATCTGCTTACGGGATGAGGCGCTTGCGGCCCTTGGCGCGACGGGCATTGATGATCTTGCGGCCGTCGGCGGTGGCCATACGGGCACGGAAACCGTGCGTGCGTGCGCGCTTGAGCTTGCTGGGCTGGAAGGTCCGCTTCATGGCTTACTCCGAAGGGAATGTGGATAAAAAGGTTGGAAAGTATGGCGGTGATTTGCCACTACTGTCAAATGCTTGCAAACGCGACCTGTGGACAAGGATGTGGATATCTGGGCGGTCTGCCTGTGGAGGCAGCTGTTAGACTAGCCCATCACCCCCGCGCAGCAGCGCTTCAAGCAGTGGTTGATTTCATTCATGAGTGATCTGTGGCGGCGCTGCCTTGAGCGCCTGGAGGGCGATCTGAGCGCCGAAGACCTGCACACCTGGTTGATGCCGCTGCAGGCGCGCGAAGATGCCAATGGCCTGCAGCTGTTTGCGCCGAATTCGTACACGCTGGAAACCGTTCGCGGGCGCTATCTGGAACAGATTGAAGCGGTGCTGTCGCAACTTGCCGGCAAACCACTGGTTGTGCGGCTGGAAGTCGGCTCCAGTTCGATCCGTCCGGCGCCTGCGGCGAAACCGGCACCTGCTCCAGCCGCCCGTCATGCCACCGCCCCGGCGGTCGTGCATCACCACAATCTTGATCCGCATTACACCTTCGAAACCTTTGTCGAAGGCAAGTCCAATCAACTCGGCAAGGCCGCGGCGATGCAGGTGGCGACCAACCCCGGACGCGCCTACAACCCGTTGTTGCTGTACGGCGGCACCGGGCTGGGCAAGACCCACCTGATGCATGCGGCAGGCAACCTGATGCGCGAGCACAACCCGGACTTCAAGGTTCTGTACCTGCGTTCGGAACAGTTCGTCGGCTCGATGATCGAGGCCTTGCGCGCCAAGAGCATGGATGAATTCAAGCGACGCTTCCGCTCGGTCGACGCGCTGCTGATCGATGACATCCAGTTTTTCGCCGGCAAGGACACTACCCAGGAAGAATTCTTCCACACATTCAACGCGTTGTTCGAGTCCAAGCAGCAGATCATCCTCACCTGCGACCGCTATCCGAAGGAAGTGGACAAGCTGGAGCCGCGCCTCAAGTCGCGACTGGGGTGGGGCTTGTCGGTGGCGATCGAACCGCCGGATTTCGAGACGCGGGCGGCGATCCTGCTGGCCAAGGCGCACGAAAAAGGTGTGGCGGTGGACGAGAATGTCGCGATGCTGCTGGCCAAGCGCATCCGTTCCAACGTGCGTGACCTCGAGGGCGCCCTGAACACGCTGGCGGCACGCGCGAATTTCTACGGCAAGCCGATCACCACCGATTTTGCCGAGGAAACCCTGCGCGACCTGTTGGCCACCCACGCTCAGGCCGTCACCATCCCGAATATCCAGAAGATCACCGCCGAGTACTTCAATGTCCGGCTGCAGGATCTGCTGTCCAAGCGCCGCGTGCGGTCGCTGGCCAGGCCGCGCCAGATTGCGATGACGCTGTCCAAGGAGCTGACCGATCACAGCCTTCCGGAAATCGGGGAGGCCTTTGGCGGTCGCGACCACACGACCGTGATGCATGCCTGCAAGACGATCCGCAAATTCATCGAAACCGACCCGCGGATACGGCAGGATTGGGAACAGTTGATCCGCACACTTACCGGTTGAGACGCGCGACAGGGAAAGCTATGGATAAGCGGGGGTGCAGGCTGTGGATAATGGGTGGATGAATAGGCCTTGAAACTTATCCACAATTCACGCACCGACAAACCGCCTTCCGGAACACAATGTGTTTTCCTCGCAAGCAATTGATTAAAATACGTTTTCAGCGAAAAAAAAGTTATACACCGCGCCAACAACAACAACTACACTTCTTTTAAAGATAAAACAGCAGGTATAGGGGAAGCATAGCCATGCAATTCAGCATCCAACGAGAAGCCCTGCTCAAGCCGCTGCAACAGGTCGTCGGCGTGGTTGAACGCCGCCAGACATTGCCGGTGCTGGCCAACCTGCTGGTGAAAGTCGGTGGCAACAAGCTGTCATTGACCGGCACCGACCTCGAAGTGGAGATGGTCGCTACCGCCGATGCGGAAAAGCTGGTCGACGGCGAGATCACCATTCCGGCGCGAAAGCTGTTCGACATCGTGCGAGCGCTGCCTGACGGCGCACGGATCGAACTGAAGTTGAATGGTGATCGCGTGGCGTTGAACGCCGGTCGCAGCCGTTTCACTTTGACCACCCTGCCGGCAAGCGAATTTCCGACGGTCGACGAGATCGAGCTGGTCGAGAAAGTGAGCCTTCCCGAGGAGGTGCTGCGGGACTTGATGGAGCGCACGGCCTTCGCGATGGCCAACCAGGACGTGCGCTATTACCTCAATGGCATGCTGCTGGATCTGCAGGAACATACCCTGCGCTGCGTGGCCACGGACGGTCATCGACTTGCCATGAAGGAAACCGAGCTGCAGAGCTCGGTGAGTACCCGGCGGCAGATCATCATCCCGCGCAAGGGTGTCAATGAGCTGATCGGTCTGCTGGAGACGGGTGACGGGCAGGTCGAACTCGAGTTTGGTCGCAATCATCTGCGCGTGCGTCGCGGCGATGTGGTTTTCACCTCGAAATTGATCGACGGTCGTTTCCCGGACTACGAGGCGGTGATTCCATTGGGCGCCGACAAGACCGCCACGCTGGATCGGGAAGTTTTGCGCGGCGCCTTGCAGCGTGCAGCCATTCTCTCGAACGAGAAGTACCGCGGCGTGCGTCTTGAGCTGTCGCCGGGCAAGCTGCGGATCGTCGCGCATAACCCGGAACAGGAGGAGGCCGTCGAGGAAGTCGAGGCTGATACCCATGTGTCGGATCTTGCGGTGGGTTTCAACGTGGGGTATCTGCTCGATGCCCTGGCTGCACTGCGTGGCGACCATGCACGCTTGAGCCTGCGCGATGCCCAGTCCAGCTGTCTGGTGCAGGAGCACGACAACGAGCATGCCCGCCACGTGATCATGCCGCTGCGGCTCTGACCGCCGCGCATGGTTTTCGCCACGGGCGGCAAGACGTCGAAACGCCGGAGTCCCCACCAGGGACTCCGGCGTTCCTGTTTGAGGCGTGAGTGCGGATGAATATCGAGCAGTTGCGCATCACCGGTCTCCGCTGTTTCGGCGAAACCACGATAGCGCTGGATTCCGGAATCAACGTCTTTGTGGGCGCCAACGGTGCCGGCAAGACCAGCGTGCTGGAGGCGGTCTTCCTGTTGTCCCATGGGCGTTCTTTTCGTAGTGGTGCAAAGGATGCCTTGTTGCGGCGAGGGGCCCCCGGTCTGTCCGTCTTTGCGGAGTGGCGGCGTGCCGATGGGCGACTCATTCGGCTGGGTTTGGGTAAAACCGGTGCTCGTTGGGAAGGGCGGGTGGATGGGGTCAACGCCGCCTTGGGTCAATTGGTGCAGGAATGCGCTGTAGTCTGTTTCGACCCCGGCTCCCATGCACTCATTTCCGGAGGTGCCGAGGAGCGACGCCGCTACCTCGATTGGGGCGTGTTCCACGTGGAACACGAGTTCTTCTCGGCTTGGCGCCGCTATCAACGGGCGCTGAAGCAACGCAACAGCTTGTTGCGAAGCAATCCATTGGCAGGCGATGCGCTCTTCCTGCCATGGGAGGCCGAGCTGTCCCAGTCGGCACACCTGATCGATCTCCAGCGACAGGCCTACCTCGACCTCCTGCGGCCGAGGCTGGCAGCGAGCGCGGCTGGTCTGCTGGGCGAACTGGGAGCGCTGGAGCTTCGTTACCGTCGTGGTTGGGCGGAAGATCATGAGCTGGCAGGACAGCTGCGGGAACAGCGTGGCAGAGATATCGCGCGCGGGCACACCGCGCTTGGCGCTCATCGTGCTGATTGGACGATGCTCTTCGAGCATGCCCCGTTGCGCGAGCATCTGTCCCGCGGGCAGGGCAAATTGGCGGCTCTGGCGTGCATGCTGGCCCAGGCGGGGCTCTATGCGGAACAGCATGGCGATTGGCCGGTGGTTTGCTTGGACGACCTCGCCTCCGAGCTGGATCGGCCGCACCAGCGTGCCGTCATGGCCCAGCTGGCCGCGGCGAACGCACAGATCCTGCTGACCGGCACTGATCTCCCGGCTGCCTTGGAGGGGCTTCCGTCGCGAGTGTTCCACGTGGAACAAGGCCACGTGTCCTGCCTGCTATAATCGAAGGGTTGCATCTCTCACAGATGGCATAACCCTGTCCGGCCTTTCACGGCGCCGCGTCGGGCGGGTAGCTGGCGCCAGGAAACGGTCACCGCATGAACGAATCCATCAACGAATCGCATTACGACTCCAGCAACATCAAGGTCCTCAAGGGCCTGGAAGCGGTGCGCAAGCGCCCGGGCATGTACATCGGCGACACCGATGACGGTACCGGCCTGCATCACATGGTGTTCGAGGTGGTCGACAACGCGATCGACGAAGCCTTGGCTGGGTACTGCGACAAAGTGGTGGTCACCATCCTCGATGACGGGTCCGTCAGCGTCAGCGACAACGGTCGCGGCATCCCGGTTGACACCCACCCGGAAGAGGGGCGCTCCACCGCCGAGGTGGTGATGACCGTGCTTCATGCCGGTGGCAAGTTCGACGCAAATTCCTACAAGGTCTCCGGCGGCCTGCACGGCGTGGGCGTGTCGGTGGTGAATGCGCTGAGCGATCATCTGTGGCTGACGATCTACCGCGATGGCCACGAATACCTGCAGGAGTACGCCCTCGGTGACCCGCTCTATCCGTTGAAGGAAGTCGGTCCGTCGACCAAGCGCGGCACCCTGGTTCGTTTTCTGCCCAGTCCTGCCACGTTTACCAGCAATATCGATTTCCACTACGACATTCTGGCCAAGCGCCTGCGCGAACTGGCCTTCCTCAACTCGGGCGTCACCATCGAACTGAAGGACGAGCGTGACGAGGGTCGGCAGGACACCTTCGCCTACGAGGGCGGCATCCGCTCGTTCGTGCAGTACCTGGCGCAGCTGAAGACGGCGCTGCACCCGAACGTGATCAGCTTGGTGGCCGAGCAGGACGGCATCACGGTGGAAGTGGCGATGCAGTGGACCGATTCCTACCAGGAGACGATGTTCTGCTTCACCAACAACATCCCCCAGCGCGATGGCGGAACCCATCTCACCGGCTTCCGCGCCGCGCTGACCCGCTCGCTGCAGAACTACATCGAGAAGGAAGGTCTGGCCAAGCATGCCAAGGTCGCCCCGACCGGCGATGACATGCGCGAAGGCATGATCGCCGTGCTGTCGGTCAAGGTGCCCGATCCGAAGTTTTCCTCGCAGACCAAGGACAAGCTGGTTTCTTCCGAGGTGAAGACCGCGGTGGAACAGGCGGTCAATGAGAAGCTCGGTGAATTCCTGCTGGAGCATCCCAACGAAGCCAAGGCGATCGCCTCCAAGGTGGTCGACGCCGCCCGCGCCCGAGAAGCCGCGCGCAAGGCACGCGAGATGACCCGCCGCAAGGGTGCCCTGGATATTGCCGGCCTGCCGGGCAAACTGGCCGACTGCCAGGAAAAAGATCCGGCACTGTGCGAATTGTTCCTGGTCGAGGGTGACTCCGCCGGCGGCTCGGCCAAGCAGGGCCGTAATCGCAAGACCCAGGCCGTGCTGCCGCTGAAGGGCAAGATCCTCAACGTCGAAAAGGCGCGCTTCGACAAGATGCTGTCCTCGGCCGAGGTTGGCACCCTGATCACCGCGCTGGGCACGGGCATTGGCAAGGACGAATACAATCCGGACAAGCTTCGTTACCACCGCATCATCCTGATGACCGACGCGGACGTCGACGGATCGCATATCCGCACCTTGCTGCTGACCTTTTTCTATCGCCAGATGCCGGAACTGATCGAGCGCGGGCACATCTATATCGGTCTGCCGCCGCTGTACAAGGTGAAGCAGGGCAAGCAGGAGCTATACATCAAGGACGACACCGCACTGAACGACTACCTGATCGCCAGCGCGGTCGACAATGCTGCCCTGACTTATAGCCCGGATGCGCCGCCGATCACCGGTGAGGCACTGGAGAAACTGCTGCGCGGCTACCAGCATGCGCTGGATCAAATCGCCAAACTGGCGCATCGCTTCGATGCGCCAGTGTTCAACGCGCTGCTTGAACACCCCCCGATGCATGCCGACCTGTGGACTGATGAACCGGCCATGCAGGCCTGGCTGGATGGAGCTGCCGGGCGACTGGCGGCCAGTGGCCTGGGCAAGCCGCATTACCGCATGGCGCTGCGACCCGCGCAGGGTGAGCAAGGCGCCGCCATTGAAGTTGTCAAGGAACAACATGGTTTGAGCCATACCTGGCTCTTGCCTCAGCCGTTCTTCGGCAGCAACGAATACCGCCCGATCCTGGCGATGAGCCAGCAGATCGCAGGCATGATCCAGCCTGATGCCGTGGTACGTCGCGGCAACGCATCGCGCGGCGTGCTCAGCTTCCTGGAAGCACGCAACTGGTTGCTCGATGAAGCGAAAAAGGGCCGCAGCATTCAGCGCTTCAAGGGCCTTGGTGAAATGAACCCGGAACAGCTGTGGGACACGACGGTCAACCCGGAGACCCGGCGCATGCTCCAGGTAGGCATCGAGGATGCGGTTGCCGCCGACCAGATGTTCTCGATGCTGATGGGCGAAGCAGTAGAGCCGCGTCGCGACTTTATCGAGGCCAATGCCCTGAAGGTCGCCAACCTAGACATCTGACCATCCGCGCGGGTATGCAAGATAATCGCTCAAGCAATTGATTTTTAACAAACTTCCATGCGGCACTGCAGCTTGTTATCGCATGCCGCATCGAGTTAACCTCCGTGATTCCCCCGCGTCACTCGATCGATACGCGCAGACAAAACGAGGACCACCATGAAGCATGTCCGTGGATTGACCATGCTGGCGAGTGCGGCGCTGCTGTTCAGCATGGCCAGCAGCCCGGTACTGGCGCGCAAGCACGAGGACACCGCCAAGAAGGAAGTGCTCTATCCCAACGCCACCCGCGTTGCGCCCAAGCTCGACCTGACCAGCGAAAAAGACCAGAAGAACCTCAACGAAGGGCTGGATGCAGTCAACGCCGGCGACAAGGCCAAGGCACAGCAGTTCCTGCAGGCGATCATCGACAGCAGCAAGAGCAAATATGCCCAGGCGCTGGCGCTCCAGGGTCTGGCCAATCTCGCTTACAACGACAGTGACACGAAGGGCGCGATCAGCTTGCTGCAGCGCTCGCTGGCCATCGGCGTGATGCCGAACGACACCTATTTCCAGCTTGAATACATGCTGGCCCAGTTCCAGTTGGCCGACGAGCAGTACCAGGCCGCACTCGATACGATTGCGAAATGGCGTGCCGAGGGCAAGAAGGAAACGGCCGAATCCTATGCGCTCGAGGGCAACGCCTACTATCGCTTGGCCAAATACCCCGAAGCGATCGCCGCGATCAACAAGGCCAAGTCGCTGAGCACCAAGCCCGAGCCCAGCTGGGACCAGATCCTGATGGCCAGCTACGCCGAATCCGGCCAGGACGAGAAGGCCGCCGCCCTGGCGACCAACCAGCTCAATTCGAATCCGAACGATCCGAACGCACTGAACAACGCCGTCGCCGTGCTGATGCAGGCGCACAAGTATCCCGAGGCCATCCAGCTGTTGGAGAAGGGCCGCGCGGCAGGCACGCTGACCAAGGAATCGCATTATGTGAACCTGGCCAAGCTCTACCTGATCACGGGCCAGGACAGTGACAACCCGGCACCGAACGCCACCAAGGCCGCGCAGGTCCTGGAAGAAGGCATGAGCAAGGGCGTGGTCAAGCCGTCAGCCGAGACCTATGTCCTGCTGGGCCAGTCGGCCGAGATCGCCAACAATACCGACAAGGCCATCGGCTACTACGCCAAGGCCCAACCGCTGGCCACGGACGGTGAGCCTGCCCTGCACGCCAGTCGCCTGATGCTCAGCGAGAACAAGTACCAGCAGGCGAAGACGCTGGTACAGACCGCCCTCGACAAGGGCGTCAAGCAAAAAGGCAAGGCATACATGATTCTGGCCGAGTGCGAACGCGGCATGAAGAACAAGCCGGCCGCGATCAGCGCCATGAAGAAAGCGGCGCAGGATCCCGACACCGCCGCAAAAGCCAAGGCTTGGTTGCAGAAGGCCGGTGCTGGCTGAGTAAATGAAAGAGTACGGCCGGTTGCGGGTTGGATGGCCGCCCATCCACCCCGTAACGCTATACAAAAGCCATGTGCTGTTGTAACGTTGAAACCTTCCCCTGCGTCTCCCCAGTGGCATGATTTTCACCGGATCCGTCCAGGCATCAGACGGTACCGGGTCAAGCCCTGCGGCAACGTTCTCTTCCGATTGATCAGCTTCAGACAGTGACAGATGGCCTCAAGTAACGAAGAAAATGGGCGCGAGCCGTTTAGTTGGAAGCGCACCTGGGCATTGGCAGTGGCCATCGGGCTGCATGCGTTTGCGTTTCTGTTGATCGTGGCGCCGATGGCGCCGCCGCATCAGAACCACAAGGAGAAGGAACGCATCGTCCAGGTGAACTTCATCGAGCCGCCGCCGCCGCCGCCGCCGCCACCACCGCCGCCGCCGGAGCCACCGAAGCAGCCGCCGCCGAAAATCATCAAGCAGGTTACGCCGCCGCCGACCCCGCCGCCGCCGACGCCGCCACCCGTGGTGGACGAAGTCTCGGCAAATTCGACCCCGGCACCACCGCCGTCACCGCCGTCACCGCCGGCGCCGCCAGCGGATATCTCGGCCAGTCAGGATTTGAGCTACAACAGTAGTTTGACGGCGAAGTATCCACCGCAGGCAATCCGTCAGCGGCATGAAGGTACGGTGATACTGATGATCCTGGTGGGCGTGGATGGTTCACCAAAGGACATCAAGGTCGAGAAGTCCAGCGGCTACCATGAACTTGACCGTGCAGCCATGGATGCAGCACGCCGTTGGCGCTTCAATCCGTCGATTCGAAATGGACAAAAAGTTGAGGGGTACGCCCGCGTTCCCGTCAACTTCAATCTCAACCAGCTGTAACCGGGTCACCCCGGTTTACAGTTACAGTTCACGCTTGACTTCCCTAGGGTAGCGTTATGTTCCTACAGACTCCTGCAACGACCGATGCCGCACAGGCCATGGGTGGCAATACCAACGCCGAAGCCATGAAACAGATGGGCTTCGACAACCTGATCCAGAACTTCGACTGGCTCGGCTGGGTCGTCTTCGTGACCCTGGTCGTGATGTCGTTCCTTTCCTGGTACTTCATCATCGCCAACGGCATTCGCAATGCGACTGTCCGGGCCCGCGCCGACAAGGTGATCGACGGTTTCTGGGGCAACGGCTCCACCCAGGACGCGATTCGCGAACTCGAAGCGCAGCCGCGCAGCGAGCCGTTCTCGAAGATTGCGCTGGATGCCGCCTCGGCGGTTGCCCATCACCAGCAGGCCACCGCGGCTGCCGGTACCACCGGTCGTCTGGCCGAATCGCTGAGCCGTTCGGAATTCATCGATCGCGCCCTGCGTCAGGCCGTGGCTCGCGAGAGCCTGCGTCTGGAAGGCGGCATGACCCTGCTTGCCACCGTCGGCTCCGCAGCTCCGTTCGTGGGTCTGCTCGGTACCGTCTGGGGTATCTACCATGCACTGATCCGCATCGCCGCCTCGGGCAACGCCTCGATGAATGCGGTGGCCGGCCCGGTCGGTGAGGCGCTGATCATGACCGCGTTCGGTCTGTTCGCCGCTATCCCGGCGCTGTTCGCGTACAACTTCTTCAGCCGCTCGAACCGTCTGACCTACGCCCGCTTCGACGAATTCGCACACGACCTGCACGACTTCTTCGCTACCGGTTCGCGCGTCGACAGCTCGAAGTGAGGGATTGACCCATGGCGATGAGCACTGGAGGCAATTCCGGCGGTCCGATGTCGGAAATCAACGTCACGCCGCTGGTCGACGTGATGCTGGTTCTGCTGATCATCTTCATGATCACGGCGCCACTGATGTCGCACTCCATCACGATCGACCTGCCGACGGCCAACCCGAAGACCAAGGAACCGGAGATGGTGGTTCCGCCACTGGATCTGGCGGTGAAGCAGGACGGCAGCATGTACTTCAATGACCACCAGGTCACCGAAGCCGAGTTGCGGTCCCTGCTGGCGGTCAATGCGCAGAAGTCGCCGCAGCCGGAGCTGCAGATTCGCGCGGACAAGGGCACCGAGTTCAAGATCGTGAAGAAGATCATCGGTGACACGAAGGATTCGGGCATGGTGCATGTCGCCTTCATGACCACTGACGCGCCGAAGGGGTGACCTGAGATGGCTTTCTCTACCAAGACAAGCGGTCCGATGTCGGAGATCAACGTCACGCCGCTGGTCGACGTGATGCTGGTTCTGCTGATCATTTTCATGATCACGGCGCCGGTGCTGGCGCACAAGATCCAGGTCGATCTGCCGCAGCCCAACGCAAGGAACACGCCGCCGCCCAATCCGCTCGATCCGATTCATCTGAAGATCGACCAGAGTGGTTCGCTGTATTGGAACGACACCCCCGTTGACGAACTGGGGCTGAAAGCGCAGCTGGCGGTGATCGCCCAGCAGAGCAACCAGCCGGAAATCCAGATCGCGGCGGCGGATGGCGTGGCCTACGAGCACGTGGCCCGCGTGCTGGCGGATGCGAAGAGCTACAACCTGGTCAAGATCGGTTTTACCGAGGATTTCTGACCCGGTGCTGCCCTCGGCAGCAGGCAACAAGCAAAACCCCCGCCTGGTGCGGGGGTTTTTGTTTGCGCAGCGCAGAGTCGCGAAGAGATCAGCGCAGGATCTGCACGTAGTTGCGCACGGTGTTGGCCAAGCCGTCGTACAAGGCCTCACCGATCAGCGCGTGACCGATCGATACTTCGGCCAGCCCGGGAATGGCAGCGCGGAAGGTGCCCAGGTTGGCCTGGCTGAGGTCGTGCCCCGCATTCACGGCCAACCCGGCCTGCTGCGCGCGCCGTGCGGTATCCGCACATGCCGCCAGCGCGAGCGCCGGCCTGCCGTCGGCAAATGCTTCGGCGTACGGGCCGGTATAGATCTCGATGCGCTGCACGCCGATCACGGCGGCGAGGTCGAAGTCCTGGCTGCCGGCATCGACAAACAGGCTGACCCGGCAACCGAGGTCGCCAAGTTCGCCGACCAACGGCCGCAGACGGGCAATGTCGTTGCGCAGGTCAAAGCCGTGATCGGAGGTGATCTGGCCATCGCTGTCGGGTACCAGGGTGACCTGGGTCGGGCGCACCTGGCGTGCCAGTTCGAGCAGTCCGGGGTAGTCACCGCGGGCACCGGCGAACGGATTGCCCTCGATGTTGTACTCGACCCGTCCGCGCAGCATCGCGGCCAGCGCGCGCACGTCGTCTGGGCGCACATGGCGCTGGTCGGGACGCGGATGCACGGTGATCCCGCCGCAACCGGCCTCGATGCAGGTTTGCGCCGCGCGGCAGATGTCCGGTTCGTCGCCGCCACGCGAGTTGCGCAACACGGCGATCTTGTTGAGATTGACGCTGAGCAAAGTCATGACTTTCTGGCAACCCGCAAGGAATGAAACATCGGGACGGCGACGTCGGCACTTGGCTGGCGACGAATGACAGCGTTTCGATGGACCGGAAACAGTGCGCCGATCACGCGCTGCTGGCAAGCCTGCCGACGCGGATCTGGCGCTGGGCACCACGCCAAGCCAGTGCCCCGACGACGTCCGCATCCAGCTCCAGCTGTCGCAACTGCCAGGCTCCGGCATCGTCGCCGTGCAGTCGCAGCAAGCGCAAATGCCCGGCATCGCGCGCCACACTGAAGCGATCAAGCCCGAAAGCAATGCCGCGACCGAGTGCTTTCACCACGGCCTCCTTGGCCGTCCATACTTCAAGAAAGGCCACAGCCTGCTCCGCCAGCGGCAGCGCTGCCAGCGCCGCCGCCTCATCGGCACTGAAGAAGCGAGCGGCGATTTCCAGCGCGCGATGGCGCGGCCGCACCCGTTCCAGGTCGATTCCCGGCGTGATGTTCCGCCCCACCGCGATCAGGGCCTGGTCGCCGCTGTGCGACCAGTTGAAGCCGAGCGACTGGTCATGCACTGCAGCCAGTGCGGGACGGCCATGTTCGCCGTCGATCAGCACCACCTGTCCGGCGGCGATGCCGAGATAGCCGGCAAGCAGAACACGCAGCGGCCTGCGCCCCTGCGACGCCCGGTAGTCCACGCGCCACACGTGAATCTCGTCATCGCCCAGGGCCTCTGCTACGTTGGCGAGAACGGGGTCGGGTCTGGCGATCATGCGTGCATGGTGGCGCCGGGGTCGCCGGCGCACAAGCGCGCGAGCGGCCCGGATGCGCGGACCGACGATTTGCCGACGTGGGAGAACATCGCTTGATCCAGGGTTGGCTGCTGTTGCTGGTCTCGTTGCTGTATGTCGGGCTGCTGTTCGTGGTGGCCTATGCGGGCGACCGTCGGCCGCTGTATCCGCGCCAGCCGCGCCTGCGTCCGATCGTCTACAGCCTGGCGCTGGCGGTGTATTGCTCGTCGTGGACGTTCTACGGCGCGGTGGGTACTGCCGCCCGCGATGGCCTGGCCTACCTGCCGATCTACCTCGGCCCGATCCTGCTGTACATCTTCGGTTTCGGGCTGTTGCGCCGGCTGGTGCAGGTGGTCAGGCAGCGCAACATCACCTCGATCGCCGACTTCATAGGCGCACGGTTCGGCAAGTCGCACGGGCTTGCGGCGCTGGTCGCGGTGATTGCGGTGATTGCGGTGGTGCCGTATATCGCCCTGCAGTTCAAGGCGGTGGCGATGTCCTACGGGGTGCTCGGCGGCGCAGCGCTCGGCGGGGTGAAGGCCGGCGGCATCGACAGCGCGATGTGGTGCGCCGCCTTGCTGGCGCTGTTCGCCATCCTGTTCGGCACGCGCAGCATCGACGCGACCGAGCACCATCACGGACTGATGCTGGCGATAGCGTTGGAGTCGCTGATCAAGCTGCTTGCCTTCGTGGCTCTGGCGGGCTACGCGCTGTGGCGCGGGCCTGGCCTGGCCAGCACGGTGCAGGCGCCGCTGACGCAGATGAGTCAGGGCCTTTCTCCGGGGTTTCTGGCGCAGACCATGCTGGCCTTCTTCGCGATGTTCTGTCTGCCGCGGCAGTTCCAGATCGGCATGGTGGAGTGCGAGGAAGCCGGCGACCTCAGCCGCGCGCGCTGGATGGTGCCGCTGTACCTGGTCATCATCAGCGTGGCGGTGCTGCCCATCGTGGCGGCCGGCGCGCACATGCCGCTGGTGCGTGATGGCGCCGCCGATGCCTGGGTGCTGACCCTGCCGATGGCTCACGGCGATCGGGGCATGGCGCTGCTGGCCTTCGTCGGCGGCTTCTCAGCGGCGACCGGCATGGTGATCGTGGCGGCGGTGGCCTTGTCCACGATGATCAGCAACGACCTGGTGATGCCGGCGCTGTTGCGCATCCGCCGGCTGCGGCTGGAACATCGCAGCGACCTGTCGCAGCTGGTGCTGGCCGTACGCCGGGTGGCCATTCTCCTGCTGGCGGCGATGGCCTATGCCTACTATCGCGTGGCCGCCAACGCGGAGAATCTCGCCGCTACCGGCTTGCTGGCATTCGCCGCGGTGGCGCAGTTCGCCCCCGCGCTGATCGCCGCGATGTACTGGCGCGGAGCCAGCCGCCGCGGCGTGGTGGTGGGGCTGGCTGGCGGCTTCGCGGTATGGGTCTACACCTTGCTGCTGCCGGCGCTGATCCGCTCCGATCAGTGGCTGCAACACGGTCCGTTTGGCTGGGACTGGCTGCGGCCGCAGGCGCTGTTCCATCTCAGCGGCTGGGAACCGGTGATGCATGGCACGTTCTGGTCGCTGCTGGTCAACGTGGGTTGCCTGGTGTTCGTCTCGCTGCGCTTCCGCCCCAGCCTGGAGGAACGTCTGCATGCGGCGATGTTCATGGAAGGCGATCCGGCCAGCCGCGGCGGCGCCGGCGACTGGCGTGGTCGCGTGGTGGTGGCCGACCTGCGCACGATTGCCGAGCGCATCGTCGGCGAACGCAGCAGCGCGCGCGCCTTCGACGACTACGGTCGGCGCCACAGCAAGCCGCTGCAGCCTCATGCGGCGGCGGATCGGGCCCTGATCCAGTACACCGAACGCCTGCTCGCCTCGGCGGTCGGGGCGGCCAATGCACGACGGATCCTGATCAGCGCGCTGTCGGGCAGCGGCCTGGACGTGGCCGAATCGATGGCCTTGCTGGACGAGGCCTCGCAGGAGCTGCGCTTCAATCGCGAGCTGTTGTCGACCACCCTGGAAAACGTCTCGCAAGGCATCAGCGTGGTCGACGCGAGCATGCGTCTGGTGGCGTGGAACCGGCGCTATCTGGAATTGTTCGACTATCCCGATGGCATGGTCCACGTCGGTGTGCCGGTGGCCGAGCTCATCCGCTGGAATGCCGAACTGGGCGAGTGTGGTCCGGGCGAGGTGGACGGCCATGTGGCCAAGCGCATCGACTACATGCGCGCCGGCTCTTCGCATCTGTTCCAGCGCATCCGGCCGGATGGCACGGTGATCGAGATGCGCGGCCGCGCGCTGCCCGGCGGTGGCTATGTCACCACCTATACCGACGTCACCGCCTACAAGAACGCCGAACAGGCACTGATCGATGCCAACGAGACATTGGAGCTGCGCGTGGAACAGCGCACCGCCGAGCTGTCCGAGGCGCTGGTGGCCACCGCCCAGGCGCGCCGCGCCGCCGAGGCCGCCAACATCTCCAAGACGCGCTTCCTCGCCGCCGCCAGTCATGACCTGCTGCAGCCGCTGAATGCCGCGCGCCTGTTCACCTCGGCGCTGCGCCAGTACCCCGGGCTGGATGCGGAAGCCGCACAACTGGCCGAACGCATCGATGCCTCGTTCCGCGCGGCGGAGGATCTGCTGGATACGTTGCTGGATACCTCGCGCCTGGATACCGGCGGCTATCACCCCGAGGTGTCGGGGTTTGCGCTGGCCGACCTGTTCGACTCGCTGAAGGCGCAATTCGCGGTGGTCGCCGAACAGCGCGGACTGCGCCTGCGCGTGGTACCGACCCGGCTTGCCGTGCGCAGCGACCCGCAACTGTTGCGGCGGATCCTGCAGAACTTCCTCTCCAATGCATTGCGCTACACGCGCCATGGCAGCGTGCTGCTCGGTGCAAGGCGGCTCGGCGACGAGGTGCGCATCGAAGTGTGGGATTCGGGTCCGGGCATCGCAGCCGAGCAGCGTGAGCGGATCTTCGACGAATTCCAGCGACTGGATCAGCCGTCACCGTGGGGCGAGAAGGGTCTGGGCCTGGGCCTGTCGATCTGCGACCGGCTGGCCGGCATCCTCGGTCATCGGCTCGATCTGAGTTCGCGGGTGCCGCACGGCAGTTGCTTCGCGGTGACCGTGCCGCGCAACGCGCCGGTGCCGGCGCGCCGCCAGCGGGTGCCGCGCAGCGGACCGGATACGCAACTGCCGCTGACCGTGCTGTGTCTGGACAACGACGCAACCATCCTCGAAGGCATGCGAGCGCTGCTGGGACGCTGGGGCATCGACTGCCGTTCCGCCATCGACGTGGCGCAGGCGCGCACCGAGCTGGCCGGCGGTTCCATCGATCTGATCCTGGCCGACTACCATCTGGCCGATAACGTCGACGGCCTGCAGGCGCTGCAACAACTGCGCGACTCGGTGGGCAGGATGCCGCCGGCGGCGATCATCACCGCCGACGGCAGCAGCGACCTGAAGCAGCGCGCACGCGCGCTGGGCTATCCGCTGCTGCACAAACCGGTGAAGCCGGCCGCGCTGCGCGCCTTGCTGGCCGCGCCGCTGCGCAACCAGGATGGCCACCGCAACTAGCCGGCTCAGCGCGGCAGAGTCGAACTCCCCTGCAGGTATTCGTCCACGGCGCGGGCGCACTGGCGTCCTTCGCGGATCGCCCAGACCACCAGCGATTGGCCGCGCCGCATGTCGCCGGCGGCGAACACCTTGTCGACGCTGGTGCGGTAGCAACCCTCGCCGTCGGTGCTGGCGAGGGCATTGCCACGCGCGTCCTTGGCCACGCCGAAGGCGTCCAGCACATGTCGCAGCGGCGACACGAAGCCCATCGCCAGCAGCACCAGTCCGGCGGGAATCTCGAATTCGCTGCCCGCCACCTCGGCCATGCGGCCGTCCTGCCAAGCGACGCGTACGGCGGTCAGGCTGCGCACATTGCCGGCGCCGTCGTCGTTGAAGCATTTGGTGGCCACTGCCCAGTCGCGCTGGCAGCCTTCCTCGTGCGAGCTCGAAGTGCGCAGGCGCAGTGGCCAGTACGGCCATACCAGCGGCTTGTTTTCCTGTGCCGGCGGTTGCGGCAGCAGCTCGAACTGGGTCACCGCGGCGGCGCCATGGCGGTTGGAGGTACCCACGCAATCCGAACCGGTGTCGCCGCCACCGATCACCACCACGTTCTTCGCCGTGGCCAGGATCTGCTGCTCCAGCCGGTCGCCGGCGACCACCTTGTTCTGCAGCGGCAGGAAGTCCATCGCGAAATGGACACCCTTCAGCTCGCGGCCGGGCACCGGCAGGTCGCGTGGCGTTTCCGCACCGCCGGCGATCACCACCGCGTCGTAAGCCTGCTTCAGCTGCTCCGGCGCGATGGTGTCGAGCTTGCCGTACGCGGCTCCCGCACTGGCATCGCCGACGAAAACACCGGTGCGGAACTGCACGCCCTCGCCCCGCAGTTGTTCGATGCGCCGGTCGATCAAGGCCTTGTCCAGCTTGAAGTCCGGAATGCCATAACGCAGCAGGCCGCCGATGCGATCGTTCTTCTCGAACACCGTCACCGCGTGGCCGGCCCGTGCCAGCTGCTGCGCAGCGGCCAGCCCGGCCGGGCCGGAACCAACGATGGCGACGCTCTTGCCGGTTTGCCGCGCGGCTGGCTGCGCGGTCACCCAGCCTTCCTCCCAGCCCTTGTCGATGATCTTGTGCTCGATCGACTTGATGCCTACCGCGTCACTGTTGATGTTGAGCGTGCAGGCCGCTTCGCAAGGCGCCGGACAGATCCGTCCGGTGAACTCGGGGAAGTTGTTGGTCGAGTGCAACACATCCAGCGCCCGCTTCCAGTCCTGTCGATACACCAGCTCGTTGAAGTCCGGGATGATGTTGTTGACCGGACAGCCGTTGTGGCAGAACGGGATGCCGCAATCCATGCAGCGCGCCGCCTGGGTCGACGCATCGGCGTCGCCGAGATGGCGGGTGAATTCGCGCCAATGCTTCTTGCGCTGCGTCGGTGCCTCGCTGGTTTCGCTGAGCCGCGGATATTCGAGAAAGCCGGTGATCTTGCCCATGTGTGGAGTCTCCCTGGCGTCAGGCCGTGGCCGTCGCGGTGGATGCGGTGGCGGCCTCGCGCTGCGACTCGTCCAGCGCGCGGCGATATTCGTGCGGCATCACCTTGACGAAGCGCGCGCGGGCGCCTTGCCAGTCGTGCAGGATGTCCTTGGCGCGGAAGCTGCCGGTGTAGCGGAAGTGCGCCTCGAGCAATTGCCGCAGAATCGTCTCGTCGGTGGCGCGCGGACCACCGCGCACGCTGGCATGCCTCTGATGCGGCGGCACGCGCACTTGCTGCTCCGCCGCCGACAGCACCGGTTCCAATGCCACCATCGCCAGGTTGCACCTGCGTTCAAACAGGCCGTGCGGGTCGTACACGTAGGCGACGCCACCGGACATGCCGGCGGCGAAGTTGCGGCCGGTTTCGCCCAGCACCACCACGGTGCCACCGGTCATGTACTCGCAGCCGTGGTCACCGACGCCCTCGACCACCGCACTGGCGCCGGAGTTGCGCACCGCGAAGCGTTCGCCGGCCACGCCGTTGAAATGCGCCTCGCCTTCGGTGGCGCCATACAGCACGGTGTTGCCGGCGATGATGTGTTCCGGGCCGAAGCCATGGAAGTCGTTCGGCGAGCGCACGATGATGCGGCCGCCGGACAATCCCTTGCCGACGTAGTCGTTGCCTTCGCCAACCAGGTCCAGAGTGATGCCGCGGGCCAGGAAGGCACCGAAGCTCTGTCCGGCGACGCCGGCCAGCTGCACGTGGATGGTGTCGTCAGGCAGGCCGGCGTGGCCGTAGCGGCGCGCGACTTCGCCCGACAGCATGGTGCCCACCGTGCGGTTCACGTTGCGCACGGTCAGCATGAAGCTGGTCTTCTCGCCCCGTTCCAGCGCCGCGCGGGACTTCTCGATCAGCACGTGGTCGAGTGCCTTGCCACCCTTCTCCAGGCCGTGGTCCTGCGAGGTCTCGTGGCGCCGGGCGACCTCGGCGGGTACCTCGGGGCGATGGAACACGCGCGAGAAATCCAGTCCGCGCGCCTTCCAGTGCGCCACGCCCTGGCGCATGTCGAGCAGGTCGGCGCGGCCGACCAGTTCATCGAACCTGCGGATGCCCAGCTGCGCCATGATCTGGCGTGCCTCCTCGGCGACGAAGAAGAAGAAGTTGATGACGTGCTCGGGCTTGCCGGCGAACTTCCCGCGCAGCACCGGATCCTGCGTCGCCACCCCGACCGGACAGGTGTTGAGGTGGCATTTGCGCATCATGATGCAGCCCTCCACCACCAGCGGCGCGGTGGCGAAGCCGAACTCGTCGGCGCCAAGCAGGGCGCCGATCACCACGTCGCGGCCGGTCTTCATCTGGCCGTCGGCCTGCACCCGGATGCGGCCGCGCAGGCGGTTCAACACCAGCGTCTGCTGGGTCTCGGCCAGGCCCAGTTCCCACGGCGTGCCGGCGTGCTTGATCGATGACCACGGCGAGGCGCCGGTGCCGCCATCGTGGCCGGCGATCACCACGTGATCGGCCTTGGACTTCGCCACACCCGCAGCGACCGTGCCCACGCCCACTTCAGAGACCAGCTTCACCGAGATCGACGCCTGCGGGTTGCAGTTCTTCAGGTCGTGGATGAGCTGGGCCAGATCCTCGATGGAGTAGATGTCGTGGTGCGGCGGCGGCGAGATCAGCCCCACGCCCGGCACCGAGAAGCGCAGCCGCGCGATGTAGTCGGACACCTTGTGGCCGGGCAGCTGGCCGCCCTCGCCCGGCTTGGCGCCCTGCGAAATCTTGATCTGGATCTGGTCGGCCGAGACCAGGTAGGCCGCGGTGACGCCGAAGCGGCCGGAGGCGACCTGCTTGATGCGCGAGCGCAGCGAGTCGCCGGCTTGCAGCGGCATATCGCTTTCGATGTTCTCCGCGCCGATCACGCTGCCCAGCGTGTCGCCCTGCCGGACCGGAATGCCGCGTAATTCGTTGCGGTAGCGCGCCTCGTCCTCGCCACCTTCGCCGGTGTTGGACTTGCCGCCGATCCGGTTCATCGCCACCGCCAGCGTGGCGTGTGCCTCGGTGGAAATCGAGCCCAGCGACATCGCGCCGGTGGCGAAGCGCTTGACGATCTCGCTGGCCGGCTCCACCTCGTCCAGCGCAATCGCGGCGGCCGGATCGAGCCGGAATTCGAACAGCCCGCGCAAGGTCATGTGGCGCCGGGTCTGGTCGTTGATGAGCTGCGCGTATTCCTTGTAGGTTGCTGCGCTGTTGGCACGGGTGGCGTGCTGCAGCTTGGCGATCGAGTCGGGTGTCCACATGTGCTCGTCGCCGCGCGTGCGCCAGGCGTACTCGCCGCCCACATCGAGCGCGTCGGCCAGCACCGGGTCGTCGCCATAGGCCGCCGCGTGCTGACGCAGCGCCTCCTCGGCCACCTCGAACAGGCCGATGCCTTCGATGTTCGAGGTGGTGCCGGTGAAGTAGCTGTCGACCAGCTCCCGGCTCAGCCCCACGGCCTCGAAGATCTGCGCACCGGTGTAGGACATGTAGGTGGAGATGCCCATCTTGGACATCACCTTCTGCAGGCCCTTGTCGATCGCCTTGATGTAATGGTGGATCGCCTTGTCGGGGCCGATCCCATCCGGGCTGGCGGCGAATTGCTGCGCCAGCACCTCCATTGCCAGGTACGGATGGATCGCCTCGGCGCCGTAACCGGCGAGCAGGGCGAAGTGGTGCACCTCGCGCGCCGAGCCGGTTTCCACCACCAGCCCGGTGCTGGTGCGCAGGCCGCGGTTGACCAGGTGCAGATGCACGGCCGAGGTGGCCAGCAGGGCAGGGATCGCCACGCGCTCGCGGTCGGCATGGCGATCGGACACCACCAGGATGTTGTGACCCTGGCGGATCGCATCGACCGCCTGGGCGCACAGCGAAGCCAGCCGCGCCTCGATGCCCTGCTTGCCCCAGGTCGCCGGATAGGTGATGTCCAGTTCGAAGCTGCGGAACTTGCCCTTGGAGTAGCGACCGATCTTGCGGATCTTCGCCATCTCGGCGAAATCCAGGATCGGCTGCTGCACTTCCAGTCGCAGCGGCGGGTTGATGTTGTTGATGTCCAGCAGGTTCGGCTTCGGCCCGATGAAGGACACCAGCGACATCACCAGCTGTTCGCGGATCGGATCGATCGAGGGATTGGTGACCTGGGCGAACAGCTGGCGAAAATAGTTGTACAGCGACTTGCTGCGATCGGACAGCACCGCCAGCGGCGAGTCGTTGCCCATCGCGCCGATCGCTTCCTGGCCTTCCAGCGCCATCGGCAGCAGCTGGAATTTCAGGTCTTCCTGGGTATAGCCGAACGCCTGCTGGCGATCGAGCAGGTCATCGCCCAGGCGCGCTTCGGCGCGCGGTTCGGGCAGCGCGTCGAGCTTGATCCGGATGTGCTCGATCCATTGCTTGTACGGCTTGGCATTGGCCAGTTGGTCCTTCAGCTCCTGGTCGCCGATGATGCGGCCGGCTTCCATGTCGATCAGCAGCATCTTGCCCGGCTGCAGCCGCCACTTCTTCACGATCCGCGATTCGGCCACCGGCAGCACGCCGGCCTCGGAGGCCAGGATCACCAGATCATCGTCGGTGATGATGTAGCGCGCCGGGCGCAGGCCGTTGCGGTCGAGCGTGGCGCCGACCTGGCGACCGTCGGTGAAGGTGATCGCGGCCGGGCCGTCCCACGGTTCCATCATCGCGGCGTGGTACTCGTAGAACGCGCGATGGTTGGCGTCCATCAAGGTATGCCGTTCCCACGCCTCGGGGATCATCATCATCATCGCGTGCGACAGCGAATAGCCGGCCATCGTCAGCAGTTCGAGACAGTTGTCGAACGAGGCGGTATCGGACTGCCCGGGATAGATCAGCGGCCACAGCTTGGCCAGGTCGTCGCCGAGCACCGGCGAGGAGATCGCGCCGGTGCGCGCGTTGATCCAGTTGACGTTGCCCTTCACCGTGTTGATCTCGCCGTTGTGCGCGATCATGCGGTAGGGGTGGGCCAGTTCCCACGCCGGGAACGTGTTGGTGGAGAAGCGCTGGTGCACCATCGCCAGCGCCGACACGGTGCGCGGATCGGCCAGGTCCAGGTAATACTTGCCGACCTGGTCGGCCAGCAGCAGGCCCTTGTAGACCACGGTGCGGGTGGACATCGACGGCACGAAATATTCCTTGCCGTACTTCAGGCCGAGCGCGCGGATCGCATGACTGGAGGTCTTGCGGATCACGTACAACTTGCGCTCCAGCGCGTCCGGCACCATCACGTCCGGTCCGCGTCCGATGAAGATCTGCCGGATCACCGGTTCGCGCCCGCGCACGGTGGGCGACATCGGCATCGTCGCGTCGACCCGCACATCACGCCAGCCAAGCACCAGCTGGCCTTCGGCGTGCACCGCGCGCTCGAGTTCCTGCTGGCAGGCCAGCCGCGCGGCCTGTTCGCGCGGCAGGAACACCATGCCCACGCCATACTCGCCCGGCGGCGGCAGCACGACGTCCTGCTCGGCCATCTCCTCGCGATAGAACTGGTCCGGCAGCTGGATCAGGATGCCGGCACCATCGCCCATCAGCGCATCGGCGCCCACCGCCCCGCGATGATCGAGATTGCGCAGGATCAGCAGGCCCTGCTCGATGATCGCGTGGCTCTTGCGCCCCTTGATGTGGGCAACAAAACCCACGCCACAGGCGTCATGTTCATTGCGCGGATCGTAAAGACCCTGGGCCTGCGGCTGATCCATTGACACCCCTCCACGGGCATGGCTTTCCATCGACTATAGTGCGACGCAACAAAAGCGCAAGGGATTTTCGCGCGATTGGACGTCTATAGGGATGGACGGCCAATTGCGCAGTCCGTTCAGGCGCCGGGAGATGGACGCGAATGCCGGTGCAAGCTGCCGCGACAGGCAATCGCGGCGGGCGGCTCAGTCGTCCGTGGCCGGCAGCGACGGCATGGTGTCCTGGTCCACCGCCAGCTGGCTGGCGACCAGCGCCACCTGGGTGCGGTTGCTGACGCCGAGCTTGCGCATGATCGCGGTCACGTGCGCCTTGACGGTGGCTTCGGATACGCCGAGTTCCCAGGCGATCTGCTTGTTCAGCAGGCCCTCGGCGATCATCGTCATGACGCGGAACTGTTGCGGCGTCAACGTGGCGATCTGCGCGGCGGCGGCCGCCTCGTCCGGCTTCAGTTCGTCTGATCCGCCAAGCAGCGCATGTGGCAGCCAGACATCGCCGTCGAGCACGGCGCGGATCGCCGCCACGATGTCCTCGCCCGCGGTGGACTTGGGCACATAGGCCGAGGCGCCATGGGCCAGCGCGCGGCGGGCCACCGGGGCTTCCTCGTGTCCGGACACCACCATGGTGGGCAGCCCCGGGTATTGCCCGCGAATATGCGCCAGCGCCGAATAGCCGCGCGCGCCGGGCATGTGCAGGTCAAGCAGCAGAAGTTCCGCGTCGGGGAATTGCTCGATCAGGCCAAGCAATGCATGCACGCTGTCGGCGCTGTGCACGCGCGCCTGCGGCACCGCCGTCAGCACGGCGCGTTGCAGCGCGTCGCGGAACAGCGGATGGTCGTCGGCGATCAGGATGTCAGTCATAAGGCGAGGAGTGAGTGGCGAGGAGTGAGAAACGAGAGAGAGCGTAGAGCGTGTTCTTGGCATTTACTCACTTCTCACTCCTCTTCACTCACTCCTGCTCATTGAATCAGCCGCTCGTCGACCAGGTTCTTCACCACGCCGGGATCGGCCAGGGTGGTGATGTCGCCGAGCTGGTCGGGCAGGTTTTCGCCGATCTTGCGCAGGATCCGGCGCATGATCTTGCCGGAACGGGTCTTCGGCAGGCCGGGCGCCCATTGCAGGTAATCCGGCGTGGCGATCGGTCCGATCTCCTTGCGCACCCAGGCGATCAGTTCCTTGCGCAGCTCGTCGCTGCCGGTCTCGCCGGCGACCAGGGTGACGTAGGCGTAGATGCCCTGGCCCTTGATCTCGTGCGGGCAACCGACCACGGCGGCCTCGGCGACTTTCGGATGCGCCACCAGCGCGCTCTCCACTTCGGCGGTGCCCAGGCGATGGCCGGACACGTTGATCACGTCGTCGACGCGGCCGGTGATCCAGTAGTAGCCGTCTTCGTCGCGCCGCGCACCGTCACCGGTGAAGTAATTGCCGGGATAGGCGCTGAAATAGGTTTCGATGAAACGCTGGTGGTCGCCGTAGATGGTGCGCACCTGGCCCGGCCAGGAGTCGGTGATCAACAGGTTGCCCTCGGCCACGCCCTCCTTCACGGCGCCATCGGCGTCGACGATCGCCGGCTTGATGCCGAAGAACGGCAGCGTGGCGGAGCCGGGCTTGGTGGCGATGGCGCCGGGCAGCGGCGATATCAGGATGCCGCCGGTCTCGGTCTGCCACCAGGTATCGACGATCGGGCAGCGCCCGTCACCGACCACGCGGTGGTACCACTCCCAGGCTTCCGGATTGATCGGTTCGCCGACCGAACCGAGCAGGCGCAGCGAGGCGCGCGAGGTGCTCTTCACCGGCGCCTCGCCATCGCGCATCAGCGCGCGGATCGCGGTGGGTGCGGTGTAGAACAGCGTCACCCGATGCTTGTCGATCACCTGCCAGAAGCGGCTTACGTCCGGATGATTCGGCACACCCTCGAACATCACCGTGGTGGCGCCGTTGCACAGCGGGCCATACACCACGTAGCTGTGGCCGGTGACCCAGCCGACATCGGCGGTGCACCAATAGACGTCGTCCTCGCGCAGATCGAACACCAGCTCATGCGTGTAGCTGGTGAAGACCAGATAGCCGCCAGTGCTGTGTTGCACGCCTTTGGGTTTGCCGGTGGAGCCCGAGGTGTACAGGATGAACAGCGGATGCTCCGCCTCGACCGGGGTGGGCGGGCAGTCGCTCGACTGGCCTTCCATCAGGGTGTGATAGTAGCGGTCGCGCGGCGACTGCATGTGCACCGCGCTGCCGGTGCGACGCACCACGATCACGGTTTCCACACTGTTGGTGCCGGGGCGTTCCAGTGCGGCGTCCACGTTGACCTTGAGTGGAATGTGCTTGCCTGCGCGCAGGCCTTCGTCGGCAGTGACCACCACCTTGGCCTGCGAATCGGCGATGCGACCGGCCAGCGAATCGGGCGAGAAGCCGCCGAACACCACCGAGTGGATCGCACCGAGACGGGCGCAGGCCAGCATCGCCACCGCGGCCTCGGGAATCATCGGCAGGTAGATCGCGATGCGGTCGCCCTTGACCACGCCGAGGTTCTTCAGCGTGTTGGCGAACTTGCACACTTCGGCGTGCAGCTCGCGATAGGTGATCCTGCGCGAGTCCTTCGGATCATCGCCTTCGAAGATGATCGCCACCTTGTCGCCGCGCTTTTCCAGCTGGCGGTCGAGGCAGTTGGCCGACACGTTTAGCTCGCCATCGGCGTACCAGCGAATGTGCAGATCCTTCGGATCGAACGAGACGTCCTTGATCTCCGTCGGCGGCTTGATCCAGTCCAGGCGCTGGCCGATCCGTCCCCAGAAACCTTGCGGGTCGCTGACCGACTCGGCATAGAGGCGGGTGTAGTCGTCGTGGCGCAGGCGGGCCGCGGCGGCGAACTCGGGATCAACCGGATAGAGCTTGGACATGACGGGGTCCTGTTGGCGGCGTCGGGCGAACGACGGGAAGTTCGCTGCAGGCCTCAACGCCTGGCGAAGCGCGAATTTCGAGTGTAGCCCGATCAACGTGAGGTTGGCGGCGCCAGGTCTGCTCGACTTTGGTCGAACTTCGACCAATGGCGAATAGTCGCCCGCGCTGCAGCATGGCCATGCTCGGCCCGTCATCGACCCTGGGGAGACGCACGCATGACCACGCGACACACCAATCGCCGTACCGCGCTTGCCCTGAGCATGGCATGCGCGCTGATGCTTCCGCTCGCCGGCCACGCGCAGAGCGACACGCGTGAACAGCAGCTCGAACAGCGCGTAGCCCAACTCGAGCAGCAACTGAACGAACTCAAGGCGATGGTGCAGGCGCAAAAAGCCGCGCCGCCCGCACCCGCGCCGGTGCAACAGGTGGCCGTTGCTCCGGCGGCCCCGGTATTCAGCAGTGCGCCCGGCGTGTCGGTCGCGCTGCACGGGTTCATCAGCGCCAGCGCCTTCAGCCAGAACAAGAGCTTCACTTACGGCAACGGCCAGAACTCGCTGTATCCGACGCCCGGATCGAAAGGCTCGCTCAGCGGCGTCGACGTGCGCAACACGCGCTTCTGGCTCGACTTCAAGGGCGCCAAGTTCGCCGGCAACTGGAGCGGCGGCGGTCGTATCGAGATGGACTTCTTCGGCGGCTTCAACGGCACCGGCGCTTACAGCCAGCAGCAACCGACGCCGCGCCTGCGCCAGGCCTACATGGACCTGACCAATTCCGAAAGCGGCACCACCATTCGCATCGGCCAGCAGTGGGACCTGATGTTCCCGATCGACAACTCCGCCACCTCGCTGGCGCACATCGCCTTTCCGCTGGGCTACGGTTCGGGCGTGATCGGCTGGCGCTTCCCCGGCCTGGTGGTGATGCAGGATCTCAACCACGGCAGCACCGGCGCGCAGTGGCGGCTCGACGTGGGCGTGTTCGAAGGGAACTGGAGCGGCCCGGGCAACAACCTCAATTACCTGACGGCCGGCAGCGCGGGCTTCCGGCCGCAGCTCGAGGCGCGCCTGCACGTGCAGGACAAGAACTGGCTGGCGTACTTCGCGGCGCATTACAGCCAGGTCGACCTGCGCGGCGTGGGGGGCACCGCAGCGACGCCGGTGAAACCCAAGATCACCAGTACCGGCTACGAGATCGGCGCCCAGTGGAAGCCCGGTCCATGGCTCTTCAAGGGCGCGGCGTACACCGGCAAGGGGCTGGGCCAGATCTTCGGCGCGATGTCGCAATTCGGCGACATCCAGGAAACCGGCGGCTACGCGCAAGCCGGCTACAGCTTCACGCCGAACTGGAGCCTGTACGCGTTCTATGCCTACAACAAGCCGGACCGCAACGACGTGGTCGACTGGCTGGGCAATGGCGCCACCGGCCTGCTGCGCAATCGCCAGACCGCGTTGAGCCTGCAGTACGCGGCCGGCTCCTACGAGCTGGGCATGGAGTGGCTGCACGACAAGCTCGACTCCACCAGCAACGGCGTCGACCACAAGACCACCACTGGCAACCAGGTCAGCCTGAACGCGCTTTACCGCTTCTAGTTTCACTGGCGACGCCCACGCGTCGCCAGACACCCTCCCGCACCGCGGGGAAGACGGGGTGCGGTCCGGGGCTTGCCGGGGGAGCGCATCGGTCGACTTCTCCTGCCATCAGGCGGGGAGCGGCATCTCACCATTTCGAGAGGGGAAACATCATGGCCACCACTGCGATTGACGGAAGCCAGGCGCTCGACGTCAGCCACAAACGGATCATCCTGGCGTCCAGCCTGGGCACGGTATTCGAGTGGTACGACTTCTACCTGTACGGCTCGCTCGCCGTGATCATCGGCAAGCAGTTCTTTTCGGGACTGAACGAGGCGAGCCAGCTGGTGTTCGCGCTGCTCGCGTTTGCCGCGGGCTTCGCGGTGCGTCCGTTCGGTGCGCTGGTGTTCGGGCGCATCGGCGACATGGTCGGGCGCAAGTACACCTTCCTGATCACCATCGTGATCATGGGCCTGTCGACCTTCCTGGTCGGCGTGTTGCCCAGTTACGGCGCGATCGGCGTCACCGCACCGGTGATCCTGATCGCGTTGCGCATGCTGCAGGGCCTGGCGCTCGGTGGCGAGTACGGCGGCGCGGCCACCTATGTGGCCGAGCATGCGCCGAAGGGCAAGCGTGGCCTGTACACCAGCTTCATCCAGATCACCGCCACCTTCGGTCTGTTCCTGTCGCTGCTGGTGATCCTGGGTTGCAAGTGGCTGCTCGGCGACAAGTTCGACGACTGGGGCTGGCGCATTCCGTTCCTGCTGTCCTCGCTGCTGCTGGCGGTGTCGGTCTACATCCGCCTGCAGCTGGCCGAGTCGCCGGTGTTCCAGCAGATGAAGGACGAGGGCAAGCATTCGAAGGCGCCGCTCACCGAATCGTTCCTGCGCTGGGGCAATGCGCGGCTGGTGCTGCTGGCGCTGTTCGGCGCCACCGCCGGTCAGGCGGTGGTGTGGTACTGCGGCCAGTTCTACGCGATGTATTTCCTGGGCAGCACGCTGAAGATCGATGCCACCACCACCCAGTTGCTGATTGCCGCGGCATTGCTGATCGGCACGCCGTTCTTCGTGGTGTTCGGCTGGCTGTCGGACAAGATCGGGCGCAAGCCGGTGGTGCTGGCCGGTTGCCTGCTGGCCGCGCTGACCTACTTTCCGATCTTCAAGGCGCTGACCCACTACGGCAACCCGGCCATCGAGGCGGCCAGCGTGGCGGCACCGATCCAGGTACAGGCCGACCCGGCCGGCTGCAGCGTGCAGATCGACCTGATCGGCAAGAAGGTGTTCACCAGCTCCTGCGACGTGGCCAAGAGCTACCTGGCCAAGCGCGGCGTGCCGTACGAAAACGTCGCGGCCCCCGCAGGTGCGGTCGCGGTGGTGAGGGTGGGTGGCAAGCCGTTCCCCTCGTTCGAGGGCGGCAGCCTGGCCAAGCCGGAGTTCGCCGCGCAGAACAAGGCCTTCGGCGAAAGCGTGGGCAAGGCGCTCGCCGAAGCCGGCTACCCGCTGAAGGCCGACCCCGCACAGTCCAACAAGGGCATGCTGGTGCTGCTGCTGACGCTGCTGGTGCTGTACGTGACGATGGTCTACGGGCCGATCGCGGCCTGGCTGGTGGAAATGTTCCCCACCAGGATCCGCTACACCTCGATGAGCCTGCCGTATCACATCGGCAACGGATGGTTCGGCGGCTTCCTGCCTTCG
Organism: Rhodanobacter ginsengiterrae; assembly: GCF_050026815.1. Classification (NCBI taxonomy): domain Bacteria; kingdom Pseudomonadati; phylum Pseudomonadota; class Gammaproteobacteria; order Lysobacterales; family Rhodanobacteraceae; genus Rhodanobacter; species Rhodanobacter ginsengiterrae. The sequence goes on from NZ_JALBWO010000043.1 coordinate 34,772, forward strand.
GTCTCGTTCGGCATCGTGGCGGCCACCGGCAACTTCTATGCAGGCCTGTGGTATCCGGTGGTGATCGCGCTGATGACGTTCGTGATCGGCCTGCTGTTCGTGCGCGAGACCAAGGACGTCGACCTCGCCGATTGACGTAGGTGGCGAAAAAAAGGAACGCAGCGGCGTGAGCCGCTGCGTTCCTTGCTGTCGGGCCGGGTCAGGCGCGTCGGATCAAGCCGATCAGCACCAGCAGGACGATCGCACCGATCATCGCGTAGACGATGCTGGTGACGATCGGGCTGCCCAGCGCGAACCCCACGCCGAGCCTCGGCAGCAGCCAGCCGGCGAGGAACGCGCCGATGACGCCGACCACGATGTTGCCGAGCAGGCCGAAGCCGAAGCCGCGCACGATCACGCCGGCCAGCCAGCCGGCGATGGCGCCTATCAACAGGAAGATGAGCAGGCCGGTAGCAGTCATGATGAACTCCTGGTTCGAACGAAAGGATGGAAGCACGCGTGTTGCTGCATGCCACGCGGGGGCAAGCGTCCACGCTCGGATGTGCAGCGATCGTGACGGCGGCGGGCCGCGGTTATGCTGGAGCCGCCGCCGGGCAACGGCGATGACGGAAGCCTCTTGATGACCACAGCCGCACCAAGCTATGTGCATGGCGCCAGCACCAAGCCGCTGCTGGGCGATACCGTGGGTGGCTTGCTCGACCGCATCGCGGCGGCATACGGCGAGCGCCCGGCGCTCGTGGTCCGTGCCCAGGGCGTGCGGCAGAACTACCGGCAATTTCACGCCGAGGTCGAGCGGGTCGCCGCCGGCTTGCTGACACTGGGATTGCAGCGCGGCGAGCGCATCGGCATCTGGGCACCCAATCGCGCCGAATGGGTCGTGCTGCAGTTTGCCGCGCCGAAGGCCGGGCTGATCCTGGTCAACATCAATCCGGCCTACCGCACGCACGAACTGGAATATTCATTGAACAAGGTCGGTTGTCGCGCGCTGGTATTGCCGCGTCGCTTCAAGACCTCGCAGTACCTGGCGATGCTCGCCGAGCTGGCGCCCGAACTGGCCACCTGTGCGCCTGGGCAGTTGCAGGCGGCAAGACTGCCGGCGCTGCGCGAGGTGATCCTGCTCGACCAGCCGGCCGAGCCCGGTACGCGCAGCTGGCAGCAGCTGGCCACGTTGGGCGACCCGGCGGCCGTGGAACGCCTGCATGCGCTGGAGCCCATGCTGAACTTCGACGATGCGGTGAATATCCAGTTCACCTCCGGTACCACCGGCGCGCCCAAGGGCGCCACGCTGACCCACCACAACATCGTCAACAACGGCTGGTTCATCGGCGAGGCGATGCGCCTCACCGAGCATGATCGGCTGTGCATCCCGGTGCCGTTCTACCATTGCTTCGGCATGGTGCTGGGCAACCTGGCCTGCGTCACCCACGGCGCCTGCATGGTGATCCCCGGCGAAGGCTTCGATGCGCTGACCACGCTGCAATGCGTGGCCGAGGAAAGATGCACCGGCCTGCACGGCGTGCCGACCATGTTCATCGCCGAACTGGAGCACCCGCGTTTCGCCGAGTTCGACCTGAGCTCCCTGCGCACCGGCATCATGGCCGGCTCGCCGTGCCCCAGCGAAGTGATGCGCCGGGTGGTCGGCGAAATGCACATGAGCGAGGTCACCATCGCCTATGGCATGACCGAGACCAGCCCGGTGAGCTTCCAGACCGTCCCGGACGATCCGCTCGAGCGCCGCGTCGACAGCGTCGGCCGGATCCACCCGCAACTCGAAGTGAAGCTGGTCGATGAAGCCGGCCGCGTGGTTCCCCGCGGCAATCCGGGCGAGCTGTGCACCCGTGGCTACTCGGTGATGCTGGGCTACTGGGAAGATCCGGCGCGCACCGCCGAGGTGATCGACGCGGCGCGCTGGATGCATACCGGCGATCTGGCGGTGATCGACGCGGACGGCTATTGCAGCATCGTCGGCCGGCTCAAGGACATGATCATCCGCGGCGGCGAGAACGTGTACCCGCGCGAGATCGAGGAGTTCCTCTACAGCCACCCGAAGGTCCAGGACGTGCAGGTGTTCGGTGTTCCGGACGCGAAGTTCGGCGAGCAGGTGTGCGCGTGGATCCGTCTGCGCGAAGGCAGTGTGGCCAGCGTGGCCGAGATCCAGGACTACTGCCGGCACCATCTGGCCTATTACAAGGTGCCGCACTACGTGCGCTTCGTCGACGCGTTCCCGATGACGGTGACCGGCAAGGTGCAGAAATTCCTGATGCGCGAGGCGATGGCGGTCGAGCTGGCCCCGTGATCGCAGGCGTGATGGCACCGCGAGGGAGACGGCGCTAGCTGCGTTCGTGCCGAAGTGGCGGCTTGCCTTCGCGCAGGCGCTTGACGTCGTACTCGGACAAGGCATCTTCCCGCGCGCTGCCGGCGATGCGCGCCTGGACGAAGGCCAGCGTGCTGGCGAACACCCCGATCAGCCCGACCAGCATCCAGAAACCCCAGGCGCCGGCACTGTGCCGGGTGAAGCAAAGCGCGAAGGCGAATACGGTGGAAACCAGCAGCAACCAGCGCATGGGCACGACCCCGCAAGTGGAATGAGCGTCGCCCCGAAGCGACGGACGGGCAGATCATAGCGCCGCCGGTGCACCTCGGGAGCGCGCGGCGTCACACCCTGGCTGCGGTGTCGCCACGACTGAGATTCCATGGCGCGACACTGTGCGGATGAACTTCCCGCCCGCACCCGACGCACCCGAATCATCACTCGTCCTTCGTCCGCACAAGGGACGCGGCGCGGCCTCCAATCCCGAGGGCCGCTTCGAAAGCATCCGTCATCAGGCCGAGGACGACGGCTGGCAAAGCGCCCTGCTCGACGAGCACGCGCCACGCCCGCGCACCGAAGTCACCGAGGAACGCGCGCGCAGCGTGATCAGCCGCAACGACTCGCCGGACATCGCGTTCGACCAGGCGATCAATCCCTACCGGGGCTGCGAGCATGGCTGCATCTATTGCTTCGCGCGTCCGTCGCACAGCTACCTCAACCTGTCACCGGGGCTGGACTTCGAGACGAAGCTGCGCGCCAAGGGCAATTTCGCCGAGGTGCTGCGCGCCGAGCTGGCCAAGCCCGGCTACAAAGTCAGTCCGATCAACATCGGCAGCAACACTGATCCCTATCAGCCGGTCGAGAAGCGCTGGCGACTGACCCGCGCCGCGCTGGAGCTGCTGGCCGAATGCCATCACCCATGCACCATCGTCACCAAGAACGCGATGGTCGAACGCGACCTCGACATCCTGCTGCCGATGGCGCGCGAGCAGTTGGTGCAGGTGTTCGTTTCGGTGAATTCGCTGGACAACCAGCTCGCCGCTAAACTCGAACCGCGCGCCAGCGCGCCGCACCGGCGGATCGAGACGATCCGTACGCTGGCCGACGCGGGCGTGCCGGTGGGCGTGCTGGTGGCGCCGATCATCCCCGCATTGAACGACCGCGACATGGAAGCGGTGATGGCGCAGGCCGCCGACGCCGGCGCCAGCTGCGCGGGCTACACCACATTGCGCCTGCCGCACGAACTGAAGCAGCTGTTCCGCGAGTGGCTTGTCCTGCACGCGCCGCAGCGCGCCGACCACGTGATGAGCCTGGTCCAGCAGATGAATGGTGGACGCGATTACGACAGCAACTTCGCCACCCGCATGCGCGGTTCCGGTGTGTTCGCCGACCTGCTGCGCCGCCGCTTTGAAATCGCCTGTCGCAAACACGGCTTCGCCCGCGCGCGCGAACTCGTCCTGGATACCGCGCGTTTCGTGCCGCCACGCAGACCATCACCGCAGGGCGAGTTGTTCTGAGTTCAGCAAGCGACCTCCGCATGCGGCGTGCACGCCCACCCGTTAACTCGGCGTGGAGCCGCCAGCTGGATGCACGGACCGCAGGTTCACGGCGGAGCCCGCACGCTGTCGGCACCCCCAACCCCGCGGCCATCGACAAGGACCGTGGGCTTCCCCCAGGAGATTGCATGACTACTGCACCGCGCTTCCTTTCCGCTTCCACGCTTTCCGGCGACGCCATCAACAACCCCCAGGGCGATTCGCTGGGCAACCTCAAGGACCTCATGATCGACACCTCGACCGGCAAGGTGGCCTACGCCGTGCTCTCGTTCGGCGGCATCCTGGGCATGGGCGACAAGCTGTTCGCCGTGCCGTGGGAGTCACTGGCCGTGGACGGCGACAACAAGTGCCTGATCCTGAATGTCAGCAAGGACCGGCTGAAGGACGCTCCGGGTTTCGACAAGGACCACTGGCCGAATTTCGCCGAGCCGGCGTTTGCCGACCAACTGCGCGGCTACTACCGCTGAGCTGATGCTGGCGCCGCTCGGCGCCAGCTCTTCACGCGCCGATGAGGGCCGATCAGCTGCAATGCGTACCTTCGCCGAGGCGTCTTCCCGCCGCGACGACTTGCCAGGAGTCTCACCGATGTCCTCATTCGCGCTCTACCTGATCGGCCTGATCGTCGTCATCGGCGGCCTGGTCTATATCGCCGTGCTGATGCACGTGCCCAACCAGTGGATCATCGGTGGTGCGGTGGTGCTGGTCGGCGCCGGCATCCTCGGCGCGGTCACCAAGACCCGCAGCAAGGATCCGCCCGAAAGCTGAAGTACGCTGGACGGTGATGCGCAAAGAGCGGACCGGAAGGCCCGCTCTTCTTGTATCCCTTGCATCGATCCGCTCAGGGCGTGGCGGGCAGGTATTTGCCGAACCAGGCCAGCGCGCGTTGCAAGACATCGCGCTGATGCACCGGATCGACGAAGTGGTGTCCCTCGTTCGGATACACCACCAGCGAGGTCGGCACGTTCTGCGCGCGCAGCGCGTGCCACATCTCGAACGATTGCGGCGCCGGGCATTCGGCGTCGCGATCGCCGACCACGATCAGCATTGGCGTCTTCACCTGCTTGATGAAGTTGATCGCCGAGCTCTTCGCATATACCGCCGGATCGTCGTACACGGTGGCGCCGAAGAACGGCGGCATCCACTGGTCGATCAGGTTCTGGCCGTAATAGCTCTGCCAGTTCGAGATGCCGGCGCCGGCCACCACGGCGCGGAAGCGCTGGGTCTGGGTCGGCGCGAACATGCTCATGAAGCCGCCGTAGCTCCAGCCGGTGAGGCCCAGCCGCTGGTCGTCCACCGGTACCTTCTTCTCCACCGCGTCGACGCCGGCGAGGATGTCGCGCAGGTCGCCGTAGCCAAAGTCCTTGCGGTTGGCCTGCACGTATTTCTCACCCTGGCCGAAGCTGCCACGCGGGTTCGGCTGGAACACGAAGTAGTCCAGCGCGGACAGCGGCGCCGCGCCGTAACCCACCCCCGGCCAGCGCGGAATCACCGCGCTCGACGGACCGCCGTGCACCACCACGACCATCGGGTAGGTCTTCTTCGGATCGTAGTGGGCCGGGTACAGCAACCAGCCCTGCACGTGGAAACCCTCGTTGCTCCATTCCACCGACTCGGCCTTGCCCCACGCCGGCTTGAGCCCGGCGTTGAACGAGGTCACCGCCGGTGGCGGGGTGTGGTCGAGCGAACCGGCACGCACTTCGGTGGCGGCCGCGTAGGAGCTCTGCAGGAAGGCGACGCGTGCCAGATCGCCGGACAGCGAGACTGCCATCGAGGCACTGCCGTCACCGATGCTGGCGGGCAGGGTGAAGTACACCGATGTCTGCCGGGCATTCGCGGCGGACACCGCATAATCCGCGAGCTGGCTCTGGCCGTTGCTGACCTGGCTGACCAGCATCGACTGCGTTCCGCTCCAGCGCAGCCAGGATGGCGTGACATGGATACCCGCGGTGAGGTTGGTCGGCATGCCGCCCGCGGCGGGTACCGCGTAGATGTCGCCACCGGTGGCGCCCTGGTCGCTCATCAGGCCGCCGATGAAGGCAATTCGCGAAGCATCCGGCGACCAGCGCGGCAGCGCGATCTGCAGTCCGCGCAAGGAGCCGCTGGCCGCGCTGGAGGCATCGACCAGCACGCTGGCCGCCGCACCCGGCAGCGCGTTCTGCACATAGAGTTTGGCGATCCACCAGTTGTTGTCGCCCGGTGGCAGGGCAGCGGTGTAGGCGATCCGCGAACCATCCGGCGACCAGTCGAATTCATAGGCGTACAGGTTGGCGGGGGTCAGTTCGTGCAGCGCGCCGCTGGCCACGTCGAGGCTGGCCACGCGCTGGACTTCCACGCCGGTCACGCCGATCTCGCCGGACGCCGGCTTGGCGGCGGCGGTGGCACTGGCGCGCCGGGTGGCGCCGGCGACGTAGAGGAAGCCGAGCGACTTGCCGTCATCGGTCCACTGCAGGGCGCGCACGTAGCCCGGCAGTTCCGCCAGGCGCCTGGGGGCGGACTTGCCGCCGCCGTCGGCCAGGTACACCGCGTTCTGCATCGCCTTGGTGCTGGTGAGGTCGACGCTGCAGTTGGCGATGAAGGCGAGCCGGCGTGAGTCAGGCGCCCAGGCAATACCCGATTCGGCGCAACTGCCCGGCTTGCTCGCCGCGCTGACCGGGTGCGCATGGCGGCCATCGGCATCGGCCACCTCGATCGCCGGCTTGCCGTCACGCTCGATCACCCAGGCCAGCTGCCTGCCGTCCGGCGACAGCGCCACAGCCTGGATCGATCGGGCCTTGCCCAGCGCGGTCAGCACCTGCTCGATGCGGGGGTCGATCTGCGGCGCGTCGGCGTGCGCGTTGGTCGCCAGTGCCATGGCGAACAACAGGAAGGGTGCGGTCAGCAGCGGACGGGTCAGCATGGGGGGCTTCCGGGCAAGGGGAAGCTGCACGCTACAAGCCGGGCGTCACCCGTGCCAAGTGCTTGATGGCATGACGGCGTGAATCAGGGCGTGGCGGCGGCCTGGCGTGCAGCCGCCAGCGCGGCGAGCTTGCGGCGGATCGCCGGGATCGCGGCCAGCGCGGCCTTCTCACCGGCCAGGATCGCCAGGTCCTTCTGCTCGAACGCCGTTGCGCCGATGCCGCGCAGGTCGGGCCGGATCACCACGTCGGCGCGCGCGCTCTCCTGCGCCGCCAGCTGTCGGCTCATGATGTCGATCGACTGGCCGACGATGCCCATCATGTCCTGCGGGTTGCTGCCGTCGGGCGCCGCGGAGATGTCCACCGCGATCACGAAATCGGCGCCGAGCTGGCGCGCCGCGTCAACCGGGATCGGACTGACCACGCCGCCATCGACATAGTGCTTGCCGTGGATCTCGACCGGCTCGAACACGCCGGGAATGCTCGACGACGCGCGCACCGCGCGGCCGGTATTGCCACGCATGAACACCGTGCGGTTGCCCGTTTCCAGTTCGGTGGCGACGGCGGCAAACGGCATCTTCAATTGCTCGATCGGCTGCTTGTGCACCAGCTGGTTGACGTAATCCTGCAAGGCCTGGCCCTGCACCAGCCCGCCGGAGAACATGCGCACGTCGCGGATCTTCGCCTCGTCCAGACCGAACGCGGTCTGCTGCAGCGCGAATGCATCCATGCCGCTGGCATACAGCGCGCCGACCACGCTGCCGGCACTGGTGCCGGCCACCACGTCCGGGTGGATGCCACTGGCCTCCAGCATCTTGATCACGCCGATATGCGCGAAACCCTTGGCCGCGCCGCCACCGAGCGCGAGGCCGATTTTCAGCCGCGCAGGTGTTGGCTGCGCAAGCGGCGGCGGCACGGGCTTGCTGACATGCGTGCAGGCACCCAGCAGGAGCGTGGCGAGCAGTGGCAGCAGGTAGCGGAAGGACATGGAGGTTGGTATCAAGGAGAAGGTTCTGATGTGGCTCCTCCCCCTGCAAAGCAGGGGGAGGCAGGGAGGGAGTGAAGCTTTTGATCTTGGCTGGGGCGAACAGCGAACCCCACCCCAACCCTCCCCTGCAAGCAGGGGAGGGAGCCCGTCAGCCCTGCGCGGCGTCCGCTTCCTGGTGATAACGCGCGGCCAGTTCGACCTCCTCCTTCGAGCCAAGGAACACCGGCACGCGCTGGTGCAAGCCGGTCGGCTGGACGTCCATGATGCGCTCGCGGCCGGTGCTGGCCGCGCCGCCGGCCTGCTCGACGATGAAGGCCATCGGATTGGCCTCGTACATCAGTCGCAGCTTGCCTCCCTGCGGCGCGATCTTCGCGTCCAGCGGGTAATAGAACACGCCGCCGCGGGTCACGATGCGATGCACGTCGGCCACCATCGAGGCGACCCAGCGCATGTTGAAGTCCTTGCCGCGCGGGCCTTCCTTGCCGGCCAGCAGCTCGCCGATGTAACGCTGCATCGGTGCCTGCCAGTGACGCTGGTTGGACATGTTGATGGCGAACTCGGCGGCCTGCGCGGGAATGCGGATACCGCGCCGGCTGAGCACGAAACTGCCGACCTCGCGATCGAGCGTGAACTCGTGGGTGCCGTGGCCGAAGGTCAGCACCAGCACGGTGGCCGGGCCGTAAACCACGTAGCCGGCGGCCAGCTGGGTGGTGCCGGGCTGCATGAAATGTTCGGCGGTCGCCTCGGTCACGCCGTCCGGGCAGCGCAGCACCGAGAAGATCGTGCCGACCGAGATGTTCACGTCGATGTTGGAGGAGCCGTCCAGCGGATCGAACAGCAGCAGGTGGTGACCTTTCGGGTAGCCGTCCGGAATCTGCTGCGGGTGTTCCATCTCCTCCGACGCGCAGGCGGCCAGGTGGCCACCCCAGGCGTTCGCTTCCAGCAGGATCTCGTTGGAGATCACGTCCAGCTTCTTCTGCGCCTCGCCCTGGATGTTGCCAGTGCCGGCTTCGCCCAGCACGCCACCGAGCGCGCCCTTGCCGGTGGCCACCGCGATGCGCTTGCAGGCGCGTGCGACTACCTCGATCAGCAGCGAAAGTTCGGCGTTGATGTGGCCGGCGCGGCGTTCCTCGATCAGGAACTGGATCAGCGAGATGGGCTTCATGTCGGGTCCGTGGCAGAAGGAACGCGTATTGTCCCGGCTCCACCTGAACAGTGCCAGCCCGACGCGGCCGGTTGTCATCGCGCTGCCCTGCTACTGACAGCACGTTGGCAGCAGCAGGCGGGCAAGCTGGTCCTCCAAGGCGGAGGGACAAGACATGCGCGATACGGTTTATTTCCTGGTGTTTGAAGGCTTTGCCGATTGGCAGGCGGCGCTGGCCCTGTGCGAGATCCGTCGCCCGGGCGACTGGCAGGTGCAGACGGTGGGCTTCTCGACGGCACCGGTCGTCTCGATGGGCGGCCTCACCGTGCAGCCCGAGTTGTCGCTGGCCGACCTTGACGACCAGCGCGCAGCCATGCTGATCGTGCCCGGCGGCCACCTGTGGCAGCGCGGCGAGGGCGAACCGGCGGTGACGGCGATGCGCCGGTTGCATGGCGCAGGGGCGGTGGTCGCCGGGATCGACAGTGGCGTGCTGGCGCTGGCCCGCGCCGGCCTGCTCGACGGTTGCCGCCATACCGGCAACTGGCCGGGACAGCTCGGCGCGCAGGTGCCGGCGTATTCGGGTGCGGAGCAATACGACGCCGGGGTGCTGGCGGTCAGCGACGGCGGCATCATCAGCGCCAGCCACCTGGGCAGCGTGGAGTTCGCCCGCGAGGTGATCCACACGCTCGACCTGTACAGCCCCAGTGATCGCGAGCACTGGTATCGCCTGTTCAAGCATGCGCAGCTGCCGCCCTGGTGCGTCGGCGAAGCCATGGCCGCATGAGGAAGCAAGCATGAACAAGCTCCTGCAGCGCACCCTGATGGGCTACCGTCCGCTGTATCTGCATGGGTTGCTGCTGGACGGGCAATTCCATCTGCCGAAGACGGACCCGGCGCAGCCGAGTGGCAGCCACGGGGTGCGCCAACGTACCCTGTTTGCCGCATTGATCCAGATCGTCTTCCACCAGCGGAGCAAGTGATGACCCCAGCCCACGTCAGCTTTTTCCATTCGCCGCAAAGCCGCTCCGCCGGCACCCGCGCCCTGCTCGAAGAGCTGGGCGCGGACTACGAACTGCACCTGCTCAACCTGAAGGACCGCCAGCAGCGCCAGCCGGACTATCTGGCGATCAATCCGATGGGCAAGGTGCCGGCGATCCGCCATGGCGAGGCGCTGATCACCGAGCAGCCGGCGATCTTCATCTACCTCGCTGATCTGTATCCGGAGGCCGGCCTGGCCCCGCCGATCGGCGATCCGCAGCGCGGGCCGTACCTGCGCTGGCTGGTGTTCTACGGCTCCTGCTTCGAGCCGGCGGTGACCGACAAGTCGATGCAGCGCGAGCCGGCGCCGCCGTCTACCTGCGGTTACGGCGACTACGACACCATGCTGAAGACCCTGGTCGACCAGCTGGAAAAAGGCCCGTATCTGCTCGGTGACCGCTTCAGCGCCGCCGACGTGTTGTGGGGCACCGCACTGAACTGGACCACCATGTTCAAGCTGGTGCCCGAGCTGCCGGTGATCCGCGCCTATATCGATCGCGTGCTGGCGCGCCCGGCGCTGCAGCGCGCCGCGGCGATGGATGCCGCGTTGCTGGCCGCGCAAACCGTGTGATGCGATGAGCCGTGACGTTCGACGCTGTTCGCCCTCGCCACTCTCGGCGATGATGCGCGGATGCGTCGAGCCGATCGCCTGTTTCTCATCATCCACGCGCTGCGCGGCCGGCGGACCGCGCTGCAGGCGCGCTCGCTGGCGCAGACCCTGGGCGTGTCCTTGCGCACGGTCTACCGGGATGTGGCCGACCTGCAATTGTCCGGCGTGCCGATCGAGGGCGAGGCGGGTGTCGGCTACGTGTTGCGCAAGGGCGCGGACATCCCGCCGCTGATGTTCAACGCGAATGAACTGGAGGCGCTGGTGGTCGGTTCGCGTTTCGTGCGCGCGTTTGCCGGCACCCGCCTGGCCGAGAGCGCGCAGACGGCGCTGATGAAGATCGAAGCGGTGCTGCCGCCGGAACTGCGCGAGCGCGCCAGCCGCACACGCATCTTCGCGCCGGTCTGGCGCGACCAGTATCGCGACGATTTCGCCGTCCTGCTCGACCAGCTGCACGCGGCGATCGTCGGCAGCCAGGTGCTGCGGATGGACTATCGCGACGAGGGCGGCAACGCCAGCACGCGCGAGATCGAGCCACTGTGCCTGTCGTTCTGGGGCGGCAAGTGGACGCTCGGTGCGTGGTGCCGGATGCGCGGTGACTTCCGCAATTTTCGCCCGGACCGGATCGCCGTATCGGCGCCGAGCGGCGAGGTCTTTCCGGAAACGGCCCAGCGCAATCTGGCCGCCTACCTGCGTGCGGTTGGCGTCGGCGAACTGGATATCGGCTGACCGGCGCCGTTGCCATGACGCGGCATGGCGGCGAGGATAGGCATCAGCATCACTTCGGGTGATGAATGATGACGTCATCCCGCCACAAGGAATCCGCGTGAAAAAATCCCTGATGCCGGCCAGTCTGGTCGCCTTGACGCTGGCCTGTGCCGGCGCGCCGCTGTCGGTGCGGGCGCAGGCCGCACCATCGAGTGTCGGCGGGACGATCAGCGCGGACGCTACTGCCGACACGCGCTTCAGCGACATCTATCGCAGCGAGTGGGCCTGGCGTACCGGCCAGGCCGGGATCAGTGCGTCGGGCGAGTCCATGCCCGACAGCGGTCGCCTCGATCAGGTCGACGCGGCCAGCCAGCAAGCTCGACTTGCCTATTGGCAGGGCGTGATGAAGCGGCTCGACGGCATCGAGGTGGCGCAGTTGTCGCCGGCCAACCAGGTCAACTACGCGATCTACCGCGCACAGATCGGCAATTTCATCGCCGACCAGAAGTTCGGGAACTGGCAGATGCCGTTCAACAGCGACTCCGCGTTCTGGTCCGACCTCGGCTATGAGCTGGGTGGCGATCAGCTGCGCACGAAGCGCGACTACGAGCAGTATCTCGATCGGCTCGACCAGGTTCCCGCCTACTTCGAGCAGCAGATCGCCAACATGCGGCTCGGGCTCAAGCGTGGCTTCAGCGTGCCGCGCGCGGTGCTGGATGGGCGCGACGTGTCGATTGCCGCGGTGGCCGAACTGAAGGATCCGACCACGAGCAGCTTCTACCTGCCGTTTACCCGATTGCCGGCGTCGATCCCCGCGGATCAGGCACAGGCGCTGCAGGGCCGGGCCTTGCAGGGCATTCGCGACGAGGTGATTCCGGCCTACGCGAAGCTGCTTGCATTCTTCCGCACCGAATACCTGCCGCAGGCGCGCAAGACGCTGGCGGCCGAGGCGCTGCCGGATGGCAAGGCGTTCTATCGCCAGCAGATCCGCGAGTACACCACACTCGACCTCGGCCCCGACCAGATCCACCAGATCGGTCTGGATCAGGTGGCGCAGATCCACGCGCAGATGCTCGAGGTGATCAAGGACACCGCGTTCAAGGGCAGCTTCGCCGAGTTCCTGCAGTTCCTGCGCAGCGACCCGCAGTTCTACGCGAAAACCCCCGAGGAGCTGCTGATGCGCAGCGCCTGGGTGGCCAAGGAAGTGGATGGCCAGATGGCGCGCTACTTCGGCCATCTGCCGCGGCAGCGCTTCACCATCCAGCCGGTGCCGGCCGATATTGCGCCTTACTACACCTCCGGTCGCGGCGGGCCGGACGTCTATCTGGTCAACACCTACGACCTGGCATCGCGACCGCTGTACAACATGCCGGCGCTGACCCTGCATGAATCCTATCCGGGTCATGCGCTGCAGCTGGAACTGGCGACCGAGCAACACGACCTGCCGGCATTCCGCCGCAACAGCTACATCTCCGCTTACGGCGAGGGCTGGGGTCTGTACTCCGAGTATCTCGGCAACGAGATGGGCATCTACCGCACGCCCTACCAGCGCTTCGGCTATCTCACCTACCAGATGTGGCGGGCTTGCCGGCTGGTGGTCGACACCGGCATCCACCACCTGGGCTGGAGCCGGCAGCAGGCGATCGACTACCTCACCGTCAACACCGCGTTGTCCGACCGCGAGATCGCCAATGAGGTCGACCGCTACATCAGCTGGCCGGGCCAGGCGCTGTCCTACGAACTGGGCTACCTGAAGATTCGCGCGCTGCGGGCGAAGGCGGAAAAAGCACTGGGAGCGAAGTTCGACATCCGCCACTTCCACGACACCGTGCTGTCCACCGGCTCGGTGCCGCTGCCGGTACTGCGACAGCGCATCGACCGCTTCATCGCCGACGGCGGTCCGGAGCCGGACTACGGTTGCGATTGCGCGAAACGCGACAAGGCCACCTCGACAAGCCCCTGAAAGCAGCGTGATCCATCATTGACCATACTTCTCCTGCAGAGTAAATTGAATTTCAACTTCATCAGGAGAGTTTCGCATGCTGGCCCATACGCTGCCTGAAACCGCTCCGGCCGGCGAGCTCGGTGGCCCGGCGCTGCGCGCCTTCTTCCGTCTCGCCGAGCAGTGGAAGCTGCGCATCGCCGACCAGCGCAAACTGCTCGGTGACCCGCCGGAATCGACGTTCTACAAGTGGAAGCGCCAGCAGGAAGGCGCACCAGGCCGCGACACGATCGAGCGGATCAGTTACCTGCTCGGCATCTGGAAGTCGCTGCAGATCCTGTTCCCCGACCCGGCGCAGGCCGACGCGTGGCTGCACAAGCCGAATGCCGCGGCGTCGTTCGGCGGCCACTCCGCGCTGCAACGCATGTTGTCGGGCAACGTCGCCGATCTCTATGTGGTACGCCAGTATCTGGATGCGCAGCGCGGGTGAAGCGGTCGCAACGGGTGATACGTCGTTTGGGCAACATCCTCGATCCGGCACGCTGTGCTCCTCCCCCTGCTTGCCCCTCAAGGGACTTCCTTCGGTCGCAGGGGGAGGTTGGGAGGGGGTAAAGCTCCTGCTCTCAAATCGAGAGCAACCCCACTACCCTGCGAGCAAGGGAGGGAGCTCGCCTTGCAGAATCACGGAATTCCGATGCTGCCTGAACTGCCACCTCTCAAACGCGTCCGCTGGGCCCACGCCTACCGTATCGTGCCGAGCCGCTTTCCACCGGTCGGCGTGTACGATCGCATCGCCGACCCGGCCGACCTCGACGCGGTATTCGCGATCGAGGCGCTGACCAACCCGCGCCTGCGCGAGGAGGCCGGCGCCCTGAAGCTGGTGCCGAAGGAACATCGCATCAGCGGCCCGGGTTCGACCCCGGTGATGGCTGCGTTCACCCATCTGAATCCGGAAGGCAGCCGTTTCTCCGACGGCAGCTGGGGCGTGTTCTATGCCGCGCACAGCATCGCCACCGCGGTGGAGGAAACCGTGTATCACCGCGAGCAATTCCTGGCCGCAACCCGTGAACCGCCGTGCGAGGTGCAGATGCGCTGCTATGGCACCAGCCTGGACAGCAGGCTGCACGACCTGCGCAGCGGCTGGCTGGCGGAACAGGCGCCAGACAGTTACGTGGCCAGCCTTGCATTGGCGCGCAGGCTGCGCGCCATCGACTCACCCGGCGTCGTCTTCGACAGTGCCCGGCATGCCGGCGGCGAATGCATCGCCGCGTTCTTCCCGGATGTGGTTGCGCCCTGCGTGCAGGCCGGACACCTGGTCTATCGCTGGGACGGCAAGCGCATTGCCCAGGTGCTTGAAGTGAATGAATGGAAGCGATAACGCCGCTACGAAGGCGTGCTGTCGACGGATAGGGCCAGCAGAGAGCCAGTGGTGGTTACGATGGCGTGCCGGGCTGCCGGCACTTCCAGATCGCCACCGACAAGCCGAGCAGGCCCAGCAACCCCAGCCAGGTTGCCAGCCGGCGTCGGCGTCTCGGTTCTGCGGTCTCCTCGCTCCAGCCTTCGCCGTTGTCGCGTTCAATTGCCAGAATGCGTTGCCGATGGACGTGCAGCGTCATTTTCTCGCCCTTGGCCACGTTCCGGAAATGGAAGCTGCAAAAAGTGCAGCGGAACGTCTGCGCCATTCCATCGATATCGAAGGCGTAGATCGAATCGTCGCTGACCCGTCGCTGGAACGTGCCGCGCAGGCTTTGCGCTTTCGAAACAGCCGAAAGCTGCCGATCGGTGGAGACCCCCGAAAACGCGAGGCACGTCAGCGCCACCACCACGATCGCAAGAACCAGACGCCAGCCACGCGCCACGACGCCAGACGGGAGCAAACCGCTCAGGTATCCGCGTTGGTGGCCCAACCTTCGCGATCACCGCGAGTGAACACGCGGTCACCGTCCAGCACGTCGCCGGCCGCGTGCGCGGGCAGCTCGCGCAGCTTCGCGTAGATCGGGGTGAAGTCGGGACCCGTCGCCTCGAACAGCTGATCGAAGCTGTCGATCACGAAGTAGGTCTGCTGGTAGGTATCGATGCGGTAGCGCGTGCTCATCACGCGCGGCAGGTCGAAGCCGATCCGGTTCGGTGACGGCGAATCCAGGCAGTAGATCGACTCGCCCTTGGAGCTGACGATGCCGGCGCCATAGATGCGCATGCCTTCGGCGGTGTTGATCAGGCCGAACTCCACCGTGTACCAGTACAACCGGGTCAGGTTCATCAGCGCGTCGGGGCCGATCGCGAACGCCTTCATGCCGCCGCGGCCGTAGGCCTGCATGTAGTCGGCAAACACCGGATTGAGCAGCAGCGGCACGTGGCCGAACATGTCGTGGAACAGGTCCGGTTCGCTGAGGTAATCCAATTGGTCGGGCTTGCGGATCCACCAGCTGACCGGAAAGCGGCGGTTGGCCAGGTGGTCGAAGAACACCTCGTCGGGCAGCAGGCCTTCCACCGCGACCAGCTCCCAGCCAGTGGCGGCGCCGAGCACCTTGTTCAGCTCGGCGAACTTGGGAATGCCGCCGTCGCCCAGCCCGAAACGCTCGACGCCGTCGAGGAACTCCTGGCAGGCGCGGCCTTGCAGCAACTCGCGCTGGCGCTGGAACAAGGTGTCCCACACCTCATGGTCGGTCTGGCTGTAGCTGGCCCACGGCTGCGCGACCACGCCGGTGGCGTACACCGGCACGTAGCCGCGGTCGGTCTGCTGGTGTTCGACTTTGCGGGGCGTGGTGTTTTCCATGGGCAACTCCGGTGGTGCGCAGGCAGAGCCACAGCTTAAGGCGAATCCCTCGCATGAAGATTGCTTTGTTGCCTGAATCCGCTGCAGTGATGCACTATCGTTGCGTATACCGGCATGAATTCGGATGTGAATTGCACATGACGACACTGGATCGCACCGATCTGCGCATGCTGGCCGTGCTGCAAAGCGAGGGGCGCATCACCAACGCCGAGCTGGCCGAGCGGGTCAGCCTGTCGCCGTCGGCGTGCCTGCGCCGCCTGCAGCGGCTGGAAGGCGACAAGGTGATCACCGGCTATGCGGCGCAGGTGGACCCGCAGGCGGTGGGCCTAGGCTTGCAGGCGTTCGTGCGGGTGCAGCTGACCCGGCACGAAAGCAGCGCGATCGAAAGTTTTGTCGAACGCGTGAATGCATGGGAGGAAGTCGTCGCCTGCCATGCGCTGACCGGCGACATGGATTATCTGTTGCACGTCCATGTGGCCGACCTGCAGGACTTCTCCCGCTTCCTGCTCGACCATCTGTTGAACGCCAGCGGGGTGGGCGATGTCAATTCGAGCTTCGTCCTGCGTACCGTCAAACGCTCACCCTCGCTGCCGCTGGCCCAGCTGGAACGATGACAGTCTGCGGCGCCGCAAAACTAACGCTAAACTAACCCGCTGATGAGCATCGACACCACTTCCGAGCCCGAACGCGACTTGCTGCGCCCGCTGCGCTACCTGTGGCGCGTGCCGCTGGTGCTGCTGCACATCGTGCTCGGCATCCTGTTGTGCGGGTTGCTGCTCAGCTGGAACCAGCATGCCGTGATGAGGAACGGACGCGAACCGTTTGCGCATCGCATGATCCGGCTCTGGTCGGTGACTCTGCTGCGCATCTTCGGCATGCGCGCGCGCCGCTTCGGCGAGCCGCAACGCGACCCGGTGCTGTTTGTCGCCAACCACACCTCGTGGATCGACATCACCATGCTGCATAGCCAGCGCGCCGCGTGCTTCGTGGCCAAGGCAGAGATCGCCGGCTGGCCGCTGGTCGGCTGGCTGGCCGCCAGCGGCGGCACCATCTTCCATCGGCGTGGCAGCAATCATTCGTTGTCCACGGTGATGCAGGCGATGGTCGAATGCCTGCGCGCCGGCCGCTCGGTGGCGGTGTTCCCGGAAGGCGGCACCGGCTACAACGGCGTGCTGAAGGTGTTCCACGCGCGGATCTTCCAGGCCGCCCTCGACGCCGAG
The DNA here is from genome assembly GCF_050026815.1 of Rhodanobacter ginsengiterrae. NCBI lineage: Bacteria > Pseudomonadati > Pseudomonadota > Gammaproteobacteria > Lysobacterales > Rhodanobacteraceae > Rhodanobacter > Rhodanobacter ginsengiterrae. Next base: position 51,956 of record NZ_JALBWO010000043.1, read on the forward strand.
GTCAGCGTGCAACCGGTGGCCTTGCGCTTTGCACGCGACGGCCGGCGGCTGCTCGATGCCGGCTTCCGCGAGGAGGAAAGCTTCTTCGGCAATATCGTGCGCCTGCTCGGCGAGGCGCCGATGGATGCCGAGATCCATTTCCTCGCGCCGGTGCCTGCCACGCCCGATGCGCGGCGACGGATGGCCGAGCTGTCGCGCGAACGCATCGCTGCCGCACTGGAAGACCGGCCGGGATGACCTTGCTGTACGGAAAGGATTTCCGCCCACCCTGGCCGCTGCGCAGCGGCCACATCCAGACCATGCTGTCCTCCAGCGGCGTGCGCCGGGTACTGCTGCCGAAGGCGGCCAAGACCGTGCTGCAGGGTGCCCGGCACGTGGTGGTGGATGGCGGCGGCGGGGTGCGGCTGTCCGGCGCCTATACCGCGCAGGTCAGTCGCGCGCAGTCCCGCGGCCTGGCGGTGTTGTTCCATGGCTGGGAGGGCAGCGTCGATTCCACCTACGTGCTGCAGACCGGCAGCCGTCTGCTGCGTGATGGCTGGGACATCTTCCGGCTGAATTTCCGCGACCACGGCGACAGCCACGGACTCAACGAGGCGCTGTTCCATTCCTGCCGGCTCGATGAGGTGGTGCATGCGCTGGGCGATATTGCGCAGCGCTGGCCGGCACGGCCGATGGCGCTGGCCGGCTTCTCGCTGGGCGGCAACTTTGCATTGCGCGCCGCGCTGCAGACCTCGCGTCTGGGCATACCGCTGAGCTACGTGCTGGCGGTCTGTCCGATCATCGACCCGGGCGTCGGCCTGTTCGCGCTGGAGGAAACCGCGCCCTGGTTCTACCAGGCCTATTTCATGCGCAAGTGGCGGCACTCCCTGCTGGCCAAGCAGCAGGCGTTTCCCGAGCAGCAGTTCTTCGAGATGTCCGAGCTGAAGCAGCACCTGCGCGGACTGACCGAGTCGCTGGTGCTGCGGCATACCGACTTCAAGTCGCTGCAGCAGTATCTGGACGGCTATTCGGTGGCCGGGGACGTGATGCAGGCGATGCAGCTTCCCGCCACCATCCTGACTTCGCGCGATGACCCGGTGATTCCGGTCAGCAGTTTCGAGCAGCTCGAACTGCCGCCCAATGTCGAACTGGACATCGCCGATCACGGCGGCCACTGTGGCTTCATCCGCGACTGGGGCATGACCAGTTTTTCCGACGACTACATCGCCGGCCGCTTCAATGCGATCGCCGATGCCGCCACGCGTGCGGATGAATCCACGGCAGCAGCGACTCAGCCGTTCGCGCCGACGGCGCGCTGACGCATCCAGCTGGCGATGCTCATGCGGTCCCGCGTGGCCGGCAGCACTTCGTGCTCGAACTGTCCGGACAGGAACAGCAGCAAGCTGCCCATGTGCGGATAGATGTCACGCTGGCTGCCGTCGCCCAGATACAGCCGCAGCGCGCCGCCCTGCGCATCCAGCCAGTTCCGGTTGAGATAGAACACCGCCGAGATCACCCGCGCGTCGTTGCCGCGCAAGCGGTCCAGATGCCGGGCGTAGCCCGCGCCGGGGCCATACACCGCATAGTGCGATTCGCAATCGACCAGACCGAGCATCAGTTCGCGCCCCAGAGTCTGGCGCAGCTCGTCCATACGGTCGGCAAAAGCCTGCTGCGGCATGGTCATCGCACCCGTGGCGAACCAGTGGGTGCTGTCGCCGCGCAACGTCGATGTCGTGCGGTCAGCACCGGTGCGGGCGGGCAGCAGCCGACCGGCATCGTGCATCGCTGCGCATTCGCGGCCCAGCGCATCGGTCTGCCTGTCGTCCAGCAGCCCTGGCAGCATGCACCAGCCATCGGCCGCCAGCGCACTGGCCGCAGCGGCGAAATCGGAAGGGGAGGACATCGAACGCCCGGAGTGCACGACGCAGCGGAGTGGCCGTTCCGGTGCATGCCTGGATGGCCGGCGCTGGGGGACAGGCTGCCATGACCGGCAGCAACCCAGCATACGATGCATTTGGTCAGCGCGTGCGTAATGGCTCGAGCAGGCTGCCCAGGCCGTTGTGATCCAGCTCCAGCATCAGGGCCAGCAGCTGGCCCAGCTGGCCGGGCGGAAAACCCCTGCGCGCGAACCAGGCCAGGTAGGCGCCGGGCAGGTCCGCGATCAGCCGGCCCTGGTACTTGCCATACGGCATGCGGACGGTCACCAGCTGTTGCAGGTCGGCGGCGTTCATGTCATGGCCTCTGCGGCATGGGAAAAGGCATCGCCGTGCCGGCCGGCAGGGTAGCGATGAGAGAAATCGCCATGCACTTTGCCACGGCGCGGTCAGCCAGGATGGCAGGGATCGACGCAGCATTCCCGGCACGCCTGTTCTGGTCAAACCGAAGGCATGCAGGGTACCGTCGCGCACAGGCATTACGAGGGATGGACAGCGATGGACGGCATGCGATGAAAACGGGTTTCCTCAATGGCGGTGGCGAGATGGGCGCGCTGATGCGCGAGCATCCGTGGGCGCAGTCGCTGCCTGGCGTGGTCGAGCAGTGGCCCGATGCCCTGCGTACCGTGGTCAGCCTGATGCTCAACTCGCCGTTTCCGATGTTCCTGTTGTGGGGCGAGCAACGCATCTGTCTGTACAACGACGGTTACATACCGATCCTCGGCAAGCGTCATCCCGCGGCACTGGCGATGCCTTATCAGCAGATATGGCCGGAAATCTGGGATGAAATCAGTCCGCTGATCGATGAGGCCTATGCCGGCACGTCGACGTTCTTCGAGAACTTTCCGTTGCGGATCGAGCGCAACGGCTCGCCGGAACAGTCCTATTTCACTTTCTCCTATTCGCCGCTGCGTGGCTCGCACGGCGCCATCGAGGGGATGTTCTGTACCTGCAGCGAAACCACCGCCCAGCTGCAGGCCGAGATCGCCCTGCGCAACAACGAGGCGCATTGGCGCGGTCTGTTCGAGAACATGCAGGAGGGCTTCTTCGTCGCCCAGGTGGTGCGTGACCGGAACGCCGAGATCGTCGATTTCCGTTTCGTCGAAGTCAATCCTGCATTCGAGATCCAGACCGGGCTGGCTTCGAGCGTGGCGCCGGGGCGGACCCTGCGCGAGATGTTGCCGGCGGTGCCCGAGGCCTTGATCCGCGCCTACGCGAAGGTGATCGAAAGCGGTCAGCCGAGTCAGTTCGAAATCGACCTGGGTCGCGCCAACGGGCGCTGGTATGAGGTGCGTGCACGGCTGGCCGAAAGCGCCGAGCGCATCGCCGTGCTGTTCGTGGATATCACCGCGCGCAAGCATGCCGAGGTAGCCTTGCGTCGCAGCGAGGCGAGCTTCCGCGGGCTGGCCCAGACCATGCCCAATCAGGCCTGGACGGCGCGCGTGGATGGCAGCCTGGAATGGTTCAACGACCGCGTCTACGAGTATGCCGGGGTGAGCTCCGACGATCTCAAGGACGACCGCTGGGGCAGCATCGTGCACCCGGACGATCTGCCGCTGGCGGCGGCCGGCTGGATGCAGGCGGTTGCCGCCGGCACGCCCTACCAGGCGGAATTTCGCCTGCGCCGCGCCGATGGCGTGTACTGCTGGCACATCGCACGAGCGATGCCGTTGTTTGGCGCCGACGGCAGCATCGAGCGCTGGATCGGCACCAATACCGACATCGAGGCCCAGAAGCGCGCCGCCGAATTGCTCGAACTGCGCATCGCCGAGCGCAGCCGTGAACTGGAGAAGGCGCACGAGGAGCTGCGTCAGTCGCAGAAAATGGAGGCTGTGGGCCAGCTGACCGGCGGCATCGCGCACGATTTCAACAACCTGCTGACCGGGGTGATCGGCGGCCTGGAAATGATGCAGACGCGCCTCGCCCAGGGTCGCCACGAAGACGCCGAGCGTTGCGCCGGCCTGGCCATGCAGTCGGCGCAACGGGCGGCGGCGCTGACCCATCGCCTGCTGGCGTTCTCGCGCCGGCAGCCGCTGGAGCCCAAGGTGGTGTGCGCGAACGCACTGGTGGCATCGATGCGCGAGCTGATTGATCGCACCGTGGGCCCCGGCATCCAGCTTCACGTGGAAGCCGCAGGCGACCTCTGGACGACCCGCTGCGATGTGAACCAGCTGGAAAACACCTTGCTCAACCTGGTCATCAATGCCCGCGACGCGATGCCCGCAGGCGGCGTGCTGACGCTCGCCACGCGCAACTGCGAGATCCTTGCCGACACGCTGGCGACGGGCGAGCCAGGCGCCGGTGATCATGTCTGCCTCGTCGTCAGCGACAACGGGACCGGCATGACGCCGGACATCCTCGCCCGCGTGTTCGAGCCGTTCTACACCACCAAGCCACTCGGCCAGGGTACCGGCCTGGGCCTGTCGATGGTCTATGGTTTCGCGCGTCAGTCCGGCGGTTTCGTGCAGATCGACAGCAAACCGGGCGCGGGCACCACGGTGAGGCTGTATCTGCCGCGCAGCCACGCCGCAGTGACCGATTCGGCGGAGCAGGCGGCTGCGGATCCGCTACCCGTGGCCACGCCGCGCACCGTGCTGGTGGTCGATGACGAAGCGCATGTGCGCGAACTGATAGTGGCCCTGCTCAATGATCTGGGACATCGCGGCCTGGAAGCGCAGGACGGCCCCGGCGGCCTGGCGATCATCGGCATGCTGGAACATCCCGTCGACCTGCTGATCACCGACGTCGGCCTTCCCGGGTTCAATGGCCGCGAGCTGGCGGCAAAGGCGCGCGCACTGCGCCCCGAACTGAAGATACTGTTCATCACCGGCTATGCCGGCGAGGCCCTTTTCGATGTCGAACCCGGATCGGGCGTGGAACTGCTCAACAAGCCGTTCACCATGGCCGAACTGAGCCGCCGCATCGAGCACCTCACCCGCACCGGCTGACTATCTGGCGCACCGTCGTGCTTGCTGCCAGACTCACGGTCGAACAGGGGAGTGCGCACGTGTCACCAACCACCGCGAGACGGGTATTGGTCGTCGAAGACGATCCGGTCGTGGCCATGCTGGTCGAAGACATCGTGCGCGACATGGGGCACGAGGTGTCGATCAACCTCACCCTCGAGCACGCGCTGTTCGAGATCGAGGATGGCCAGATCGATGCCGTGCTGCTGGACATGCGGCTGCGCGGCGAAGACGCCCGCCCGATCCTGCTCGATCTGCTGGCGCGCAAGATCCCGTTCATGGTGTTGTCCGGGTCCGACCAGAGCGCCCTGAAGAGCGAGTTCCCCGACATCCGCTTCCTGGCCAAGCCGTTCAGCAAGGTCGACCTCGAGGCCGCGGTGCGCGACCTGCTGGCCTGAGCGCCGGCGTCAGTCCGCTGCCACGCAACGGCCTCGCGCCCACCCCCGCAACGTATCGACCTGTTCGCGCATCAGCACCGACAGCGGTCGGGTCTGTTGCAGGGCGTGGATCAGGGTTGCCTGGTCCGGCGGCTTGCCGCTGCCGGCGGCGTCGTACAGTGCACTGACGATGGTCTGTTCGATCTCGGCACCGGAAAAGCCTTCACTGGCGGCCGCCAGCGCCGGCAGCTCGAAGCCGGCGGGATCGAGTTTGCGTCGCGCCAGATGCATCCCGAAAATCTGCTCGCGCACCAGGGCCACCGGCAGGTCGACGAAGAAGATCTCGTCGAAGCGGCCCTTGCGCAGCAGCTCGGCGGGCAGTTCCTGCACGGCGTTGGCGGTGGCCACCACGAACACCTTGGCCTTGCGCTCGGCCATCCAGGTCAGCAGGTAGCCGAGCACGCGGCGCGACACGCCGCCGTCGTCGCCACCGCCGGCCAGGCCTTTCTCGATCTCGTCGATCCACAGCACGCAGGGCGACAGCAGTTCGGTGCTGGCCAGCGCCTCGCGCAGGTTCTTCTCGGTCTCGCCCTGGTACTTGTCGTACAAGGTGCCGAAATCCAGCCGCACCAGCGGCACGCCGAAGCCGCCGGCGATCGCCTTCGCCGCCAGGCTCTTGCCGCAACCCTGCACGCCAAGCAGCAGCACGCCCTTGGGCGGATCCAGCGCGGGGTCGGGCGTGGCGGCAAGAAATACCGCGCGGCGCCGCTGCACCCATTCACGCACGCGGCTGACGCCGGCGATGTCGGCGAAACTGGCGGTGGCGTATTCGTAATGCAGCAGGCCGGAACGGTTGAGCAGGTCGAACTTCGATTGCATCAGCACCGGCAAATCGCTCGCGCCGAGCGCGCCGTCGGCATAGATCAGCTTGCGCACGATCCGCCGCGCGTCCGGTGCCGACAGCCCGAGCAGGTTGCGCACGATGGTGCGCGCGGCATCGTTGTCGACCTCGACCTTGCGGTTCTGTTCGCGCTGCCAGGCCACCGCCTCGCCGCGCAGGATGCCGGCCAGCTCCTTGAGATCGGGCAGCGCCAGCGGCACGCGCAGCGCCAGCGCCTCCAGCTCCTCGGGCAGTTCCACCCTGGCCCCGACCAGCACGATGGTATGCGCGGCCGAGCGATGCCGCTGCACGATTTCGCGCAGCTGGCGCAGGCTCATGGCGTAACGCAGCAGGCTGTGGAAATCGAACATCAGGTAGATGCCGCGTTCGTCCTGCGCGCGGATCGCGTCGAGCGTGGCGGTGGCGTCCGCCGCAACCTCACCGTCGAGTTGGGCGAAGTCGAGCCGGCGCAGGCCGTCGGTCAGCGTCCAGCGCCACAGCGGATGCAGCGCCTGGGCGATCACGTGGCGGAAGCACTCGATCACCCGCTGCTCGTCCACCGTTTCGATCACCAGCAATGGCGTGGCCGCGCGCACCAGCGTGGTGAGATCCTGCAATTCGCTCATGTATTCCCCTCGGAGAACGCAAGTTTACAGAGCGCGGACGCTTCTGGCTTCACGCGCGCCGGTATACGCTGGCCGTTCCGCACGCCGAAGGAGCGCTGCCATGCGCCTGCTGTTGTCGTTGTTGCTGATCCTTTCGTCACTGCCCGCGCTGGCCGCGTCCGCTCCGGACAAACTGGTGCTGCCGCAAGGTTTCCATGTCGCGCTGTATTCCGGCCAGGTGCCGAACGCCCGCGAAATGGCCGTCGGCGCGAAGGGCACGGTGTTCGTCGGCTCCACCGACGCCGGCAAGGTCTACGCGCTCACCGACAGCAATGGCGACGGCGTGGCCGAGCAGGTGCGGGTGATCGCCAGCGGGCTGCAGCTGCCGATGGGCGTGGCCTTCCACGATGGCGACCTGTACGTCTCGGCGGTGAGCCGGATCCTGCGGTTTCGCGACATCGAGCAGCACCTGGATGCGCCGCCCAAGCCCGAACTGGTCACCGACAAGCTGCCCACCGAAACCCATCACGGCGGCAAGTTTCTCGCCTTCGGTCCCGACGGCAAGCTGTATGTGCCGATCGGCGCGCCGTGCAATATCTGCGACCCCGCGCCGGATCACGGCAAGCTGATCCGCATGAACGCCGATGGCAGCGGCTGGGAAGACGTCGCGCGCGGCATCCGCAATACGGTCGGCTTCGACTGGCAGCCCGGCAGCGGCCACCTGTGGTTCACCGACAACGGCCGCGACCTGCTCGGCGACGATGTGCCCAGCGACGAACTGAACGAGATCACCGCCGTCGGCCAGCATTTCGGCTATCCGTATTGTCACCAGGGGGATGTGCCCGATCCTGATTTCGGCAAGGGCAAAAGCTGCAAGAACTATGTGCCACCGGTGCTGAAGCTGGGCGCCCACGTGGCCTCGCTGGGCATGCGCTTCTACACCGGCAGGCAGTTCCCGGCCAGTTACCGCGGCGCCATCCTGGTGGCCGAACACGGCTCCTGGAACCGCACGCAGAAATCAGGGTACCGGGTGATGACGGTGCGTCTGAACCGCGGCAAAGTGATCTCCTACCAGCCGTTCATCACCGGTTTCATGCGCGACGAAAGTGCCTGGGGCCGCCCGGTCGACGTGCAGCCGCTGCCGGATGGCAGCGTGCTGGTCAGCGATGATCTGGCCGGCGCCATCTATCGCGTCACCTATCAACCGTAGCGTTCCCCGTTCCCGAGGCAATCCCATGCAACTACGCAGCGACAGCTTTGCCAATGGCCAGCCGATTCCCGCCCGCTTTGCCTTCGGCAAAGCCGGTGATCCGGTGGCCCTGTCCGACAATCACAGCCCGCACCTTGCCTGGAAGAACGCGCCATCGGCCACGCGTTCCTTCGTGCTCAGCTGCATCGACCCCGATGTGCCCAGCCGCGGCGACGACGTGAATCAGGCCGGTCGCACGGTGCCGGCGGAGCTGCCGCGGGTGGAATTCGTGCACTGGCTGATGGCCAACATCCCGGCTGAGTGCGGCGAGCTGGGCGCGGGCGCGTGCAGCGACGAGATCACCCCACGCGGCAAGCGCGCACCGTTCGGTCCGCCCGGTAGCGTGCAGGGCGTGAACGACTTCACCGGCTGGTTCAGCGGCGATCCGGAAATGGGCGGCGAATACCTGGGCTACGACGGTCCGTGTCCGCCGTGGAACGATGCGCTGCTGCACCACTACCACTTCACCGTGTATGCGCTGGACGTGGCCGCGCTGCCGCTGGTCACCGGTTTCTCGCTGGCCGACCTGCGGGCGGCGATGGCCGGCCATGTACTGGAGCAGGCACAGCTGGTCGGGACCTACACGCTCAATCCTGCCGTGGTTTCCTGAACCGGCACGACGCCGAACGTGGGCGCTGCGTGCACGCCCGCGCCGGTTCTCTTCACACGCGAAAGGCATGGGCTATGGGTGAATGGCGGCACGCGGGTTCAACGCGGGCACCCCTTCACTACAAGAGGATTCCTCCCATGCTTCATTACGCCCTGGTCTTCCTGGTCATCGCCATCATTGCCGCCGTGCTCGGCTTCGGCGGCATTGCCGGCGCGGCGGCCGGCATCGCCAAGATCCTGTTCGTGATCTTCCTGATCCTGGCGATCATCGCCTTCTTCCGTCGCGCCAGTTGACCCCCTCCCGGTTGCGATGCACCAGCGTCATACTGAAGTCTTTCCGGAGCAAGCAATGAACAAGCAAGTCAGCAGCACCGAACAACCGGTCAATGACCGCATCGACGAGCGCGCCGAGCGCATCAAGCAGGCCACCTCCGCCGCCGTTGCCAGCACCAGGGACACCGTCGATCGCGCGGCTGAGCATGTCGAGGAAGGTCTGCATCACGCCACCGACAAGGCCGCCAGCGCAGCGCACAAGGCCAGCGACAAGGTGGCCGAAGTGAGCGAGCGCGGCCGCGAGGTGTATGACCACACCATGGACCGTGCCGACGAATGGCTGGAGCAGGCGCGCGACTACGTGCGCGAAAAGCCGGTGCAGTCGGTGGCCATCGCGCTCGGCGCTGGCTGGTTGCTTGGCCGCATCCTGCGACGGTGAGCAGGCCCGGCCCAGCTGACTCCATGCACGCTGACGGAGCATCAAACCAGACGGCGGCACCGGATCCGGTGCCGTCGTCCGGTTTGTTGACCGAACTGGGCCAGTTCGGGCGAGCCATGCGGCGTCTGTTTGGCGCGCAGCTGGAATTGCTCGCCGCGGAACTGGGGCTGGCCCGCAGCGCGGTGTCGTGGGCGCTGCTGGCAGCGCTGGCCGCCACGGTGGCCGGGGTCGGCCTGGGCCTCACCTTGCTGGGTCTGGTCGGCGTGATGCTGGCGGCATGGTGGGGTTCGTGGTTCTGGGCCCTGCTGGGCCTGGCCGTGTTGCAGCTGTTGTTCCTGCTTGGCGCGATCGTGCTGTTCCGGCGTTGCATGCACTGGATGAGCCTGCCTGCCTCACGCGGTCAGTGGAGTGCGATGATGCGCGAAACCCGGCACAAGGCCGGGCCAGCCGCTGCCGCGCAGGCGCCGCCCGGGTCGCAGGAAGGGGAGACGAGATGAGTCTGTTCAATCGCATCGCCCGGGTGAAAGCCGCCCAGTTGCGCATGGAGCTGGCGCGGCACGACGTTGCCAGGCCGGCATCGGCCTTGCTCGCGCGCGGGCGCAAATATCCGCTGACCACCGTCGGCGTGGCCGCTGGCGCCGGCGTGGTGCTGGGCTCGCTCGACGTGCATCCGCTGCGCGTGCCCGGACTCGGTCCGCTGCTGAGCGGCGGTTTCGCCGAGGTGGTGGCGCAAGGCACCCGCCTGGCGGCCGAGTTCGCCGAAACCGCGATCGTGGCGCACGCGGCGGCAGGGGCGGTCGAGCCCGGCGAAACGGCATGATCGAGGCGGAGCCCTTGCCGACCCCGGCGCCGGACGCGTCAGCACCGACCTTGGACGACGCCATCGCCGCAGAAGCCGCCGAGGCATCGGCCGAACTGGCGGTTTCCCCGCTGCGCCGGCGCAACCCCGCGCTCGGCATACGCCGCCACTTGCGCGCGATGCGCCTGGTGTTCAACGTCCTGCTGCTGCTGGCCCTGCTGTACACCATCACCCTGACCAAGGCCTTGCTGATACCGCTGGTGCTGGCGGCATTCATTGGTCTGGCCCTGAACCCCATCGTCGCTTTTGGCGCCCGCTTGCACGTCCCGCGCTGGCTTACCGCACTGGTTCTGATGATCGGGTTGATCGCCGGCATCAGCACCGGCGTGGGCCTGCTCGCGCAGCCGGCGGTCGGCTGGTTCCACGGCGCACCGGCCGCGATCAAGAGTTTCGTGCCGAAACTGCGCAGTGTGACCCAGCCGCTGGAGGCGGCCAACCGCGCCACGCAAACTCTGGTCAACGGCACCAACCGGGCCCAGGTTCCGCAGCCGACATCGGTATCGATAACCGCCTGGGACGTGGTTTCCACCGCGCCCAAGGTGCTCGCGGCGGTGCTGAGCGTGTTGTTGCTGGTGTTCTTCTTCCTGATCTATGGCGACTCGATGCTGCGCCGGCTGGTCGAGATCACCCCCAGCTTCGCCTACAAGCGCCATGCGGTGACGATCGTGCGCGGGATCCAGGCCGAGATCTCGCGCTACCTGCTGACCGCCTTCGTGATCAACGCCAGCCTCGGCGCGATCACCGCCGGCATGTTGTGGCTGTACAAGGTGCCCGACCCCTTGCTGTGGGGCGCGGTGGCAATGTTCGCCAACTTCATTCCGTACGTCGGCGCGTTCGTCACCACCACCGTGCTGGCCATCGTTTGCATGCTGTACGCCAAGGACGCCAACCTGGAAGTGTTCCTGCCGGCGCTCACCTTCGCCGGCATCACCGCGGTGGAAGGCAACCTGATCACCCCGTTGATCCAGGGCGCCAGCATGCGGCTGAGCCCGATCGCGATCCTGTTGTGGTTGCTGATCTGGGGCTGGCTGTGGGGCATCCCCGGCGCCTTGCTCGCCGTGCCGATGCTGACCTGCACCAAGCTGATCTGCGAACGCGTGCGTGGCTGGGAGTGGTTCGCGCACATCGTGCAGCGCTGAGCGCGGTCGGTACCGTGCCGCTCAGAGCGCATCCTGTACCAGGTTGAGCAAGGTATAGGCGCGCTGCTGGCCTTCGAATCTGTCGCCGCTTGCGGCTACCAGCGTCACCTGCCGGCGCACCATGATCACGTCGCTGATGACGACGCCCCGGCGGATCGTCGTATAGCCGCGCCAGCTGGTCTGGCCAGGGATCACCGACACCTCGATCGCTTTTCCGGCCGTGGTGATGATCTGCATCGATTTCCCGCTTTTCTCGCGGTGCTGATCGTCGGACGATGGTCCCGTACCGTTGCCGATACGGGTCAGCGTGACGCTCCCGTTGCGCGGATCTACGCGCAGTACGTGCACCTGTCCGGTGCCGACCGGGCCGATTTCCCAGGGCGCGGCGATCGCAAATTTCCAGCTCGCACCGGGACGGAGCTGATCCGGCGCCTTGCCCCACAGCAACGGATTGAAGATCACGCCGCTGGTCTGGTCGTTGATGCGGCACTGACCTGCGTGACAGGTGGTGACGCCGTCGCGAAGGATCTCGATGTCGTGTACCGGCCCGTTGGCCGGATGCCCATCGTAGCGATCGTCCTCATCGAAGATGATGGCCTTCGGCGTGACGCCGGTCACCACGTAGTCGGCTGTGCCGCTGATGCGATCGACCTGTTCCTTGAAACCCGTGCCCTTCGTCGAGACCGTCTTGGAGAACACGTCGGACAAGTGTTCACCGACTTCGAGGTCAGGGCGCAGAAATGTCGTGGTGGACTGGGCATGAACCCATGAGGTGCCAAGGCAGAAGACCCCGGCGCACAAGGCGAGGTGTCGGCTAGCGCGGAAGCGGGGTTTCATGATGTTCTCCATGGCGTGTTCGTCGTTGCCCGCTACCCATCGGCCCTGGCGCGATGGATATTCAATGCGTGATGCCGTGTGTGCGCAGCACTTCGCCGATGTCGAAGCGCCAGAGGTTGCGCGAGCCATTCAGCGGCGACTGCAGGCGGCGTTGCAGTGAGTCCGCATCGTCGCGCCGTTTGGGAAAGGACATCTCGTCCCGGCGTGCACTGGACACAAACAGCTCGCCAAACGCCGGGCCCAGCGACGGCGCGTTCTCCAGCACGCGGCTGTTGACGTCACCGCCCAGATGCTCGGGTTTGCCCCAGCCGCCGTCCGGCTGGCGGAACACGATGTAGATGTCGGCACTGCCCAGCGCATCGCCCTCGTTGCCGGCGTACAGCAGGAAGCGCCCTTGCGGATCGATCGCAGGATCCATCCGGTTATGGTCGAGATCGCCCAGCGGCAGCCGCTCGGGCGCGGCGTGACCCTGGTCGCGCGCCACATAAATCTGATAGGCCTTGCCGGAATCCGCACGATGGGCGGAGAAATAGATGTCGCCGTTCGCCGCCACCGACGGGTTGTAGATCATCGCGCCGTCGTTGAGCGCGCCATCGACGTGCACGGCCGCACTCCAGCCACCATGTGCCTGCCGCTCGACATACCAGAGATTGCTGCCGGCGAACTGCCGCCCGTTCATCGCGGCGGTCACCGGCGCGCCGCCCGGCCGCAGCGGCCGGTTGGAGACGAAGTAGAGGCGCTTGCCGCTGGGTGACAACGTCGGTTCGGAGTCGTGCCACTGGCCGGAAAACGCGGCCACCCGTGGCGTCGACCAATGGTCGTCGACACGCTGCGAGACCATGATGGTGTCGTCGGCCTCGGCGAAGTCCGAGCGCATGAAATACAGCGTTTTCCCGTCCGGCGTCAGTGCGGCCGACGTTTCCTGCAGGCCGGTGGAAATCACCCCGGGCCCGACCAGCTCGCCGGCGCCGACGGTCGATGCGGGCAAGGTGGCGGACGTGGCCGCGAGGCCGGCGGTGAAAGCGAGAATGCGTAGTGACATGGTGGCTCCTGATGAGATGCGCACGAATTCACTTCGCGCGATGCGCGTCCAGCCACGGCGCCAGCGACACGCGCCAGATGTGGTCGCCACCGTTGTCCCAGGCACGCATGCGCGCCAGGTCCGCGCGCGCCTGCGTCGGCGTGCGCGGATAACTCACTTTCGCCGTGTAGTTGCTGGTGAAGTACAGGCTGCGGCCGTCCGGGCCCAGGTGCGAACCCCAGGGTTCATAGCGGTTCACCGCATCGCCGAGATCGATCGGCTTGCTCCAGGCATCGCCTTCGCGGAAGACGATGTACAGCCGGTCGGGCTGGTCCTTGCCGGCGTAATTGGCGTCGAACACCATGAACGACTGGTCCGGCGCGATCGCCGGGTCCAGCTCGTGCGCGGCCGGATCGCCCAGCGCCAGCCGCTGCGGTGGCTGGTAGTGGCTGTCGCGCCAGGCGGTGCGGTAGAGATGGAACTCGTGGGTGGCCTCGTCGCGGCGCTGGTAGTACACGTCGCCATTGGCCGCCACGCTGGGTGCATAGACACTGGTGCCCACGTTCACCGCGTCGGGCAACCGCCGCGGCTCGCCCCAGCCGTCGCCACGGCGATCGACCCGCCACAGATGACCGCCGCGCAGCGCCGGTCCGCTGGCCACATCGGCGCGGTTGGAGGTGTACAGCAGGAACGAGCCGTCCGGCGCCATCGCCGGATCGTGGTCCTGCCACTGCCCGGAAAACGGTGCGATCCGCGGCGTCGACCAGCCCTTGCCGATCCGGTGCGATTCCATGATGAAGCCGTTCCAGCCGGCCTGCTGGTCGAAGTAGACAGTGTTGCCGTCGGGCGCGAAGGTCAGGCAATCCACGCCGGCCGGGCCGGAAATCGCGCCGGGGGCGAAGATCTCCGGTGTGGTGGGTGCGGTGTCGGCGGCGCGGACGGTGCTGATGCCGCAAAGGGCCAGCGTGAGGAGGCTGCAGGCGAACAGGGGAAGTGGATGGCAGGCCATGCAGGTGCCTCGACAGGATGATGTGCGGTCGAGTCTGCGCGGCGGGGGCGACGCGTTGCTGGCAGTTTGTGACGAGTGGGGATTCGCTGGGATCAGCGGTTGACATCGCGGGACCATCGGTCCGCTTCGCCGGGGAATCGACTCGCTCGACGCGTCGTGCGCTGAGCCGTTGCAGGAAGCGTGCTCGCACCCCACCTCGTCATGCCCGCGAAGGCAGGCATCGCACTTCAGTTGGTACGCCTGTGGCGAGGCTTGCGCGTAGAGCGAAGAGCTTTCGCCCTCCTTCGGAGGCCGAGTTACTTTCTCTTTGCGTGGCCAAAGAGAAAGATAACCAAAGAGAAAGGCCACCCCGCTTGGCGCTTGCCGGGCTTCCTGCCCGGCAAGTCCGTGAGCCGGGGCCGGGCTTTTCGAACGGGCATCCTGCCCGTGCGAAAAGGAGTCGACGTCCCTGTCGACTCCCGCTGCGCGGCCTGTCGACCCCGCCTCACCGCCGCACAGGGGCCCCGGGTAGAGCAGCGGGCCATCCTGGCCCGCACTCCTCAGAAGGGCAAAAGGGCAAAGGCCAAAGTGGGTAGTGCGCTCTTGCAGCAGTGGTTTTCAATCCGCAGGGAAGCCGGCAGGAATGGGTTCACCGCAAAGCTCCGTCCCGTCAGTCGGACGGGTGCGGACGTTGTAAAGTGCGCGCTGCCCCCGGTTTTGTGCCGGATGCGTCCGATCGAAAGCGCATTCGGCGGATTGCCTCGGCAGCAAGCCATCGGCTGCGCCCGATACCCCATCAGGAACACCGCATCGCATGTTTGAAAATGCCTTCAACAACATGGACCGCGTCATGCGCAATGACGAGGGGCTGGCGTCCGAGCTGGACTACGCCGAACAGACCTCGTGGCTGCTGTTTCTCAAGTACCTCGACGACATGGAGAAGGAGTGGGAAGACGAGGCCGGACTGGAAGGTCGCGATTACTCGCCGATCCTCGACGAGCCCTATCGCTGGCAGACTTGGGCCGCGCCGAAAAGCAAGGACGGCGCGCCGGACCTCAACGCGGCACGCACTGGCAAGGATCTGATCGAGTTCGTCAACGGCAGGCTGTTTCCGTATCTGCAGACCTTCCGCGAAGGCACCGACGATCCCGATTCGCTGGAATACAAGATCGGCGAGATCTTCGCCGAGATCGCCAACCGCTTTCGCTCCGGCTACTCGCTGCGTGATGCGCTGGAAATCATCGACCAGCTCAACTTTGGCAGCCAGGAGGCCAAGCACGAGCTGTCCGACCTGTACGAAACCCGCATCAAGCGCATGGGCAACGCCGGCCGCAACGGCGGCGAGTACTACACGCCGCGCCCGCTGATCCGCGCCATGATCAAGGTGGTGCAGCCGCAGATCGGCGAAACCATCTACGACGGCGCCTGTGGCTCGGCCGGATTCCTGTGCGAAGCCTGGGACTACTTGCGCCGCGACAACCTCTCCGCCGCCGAATGGGACACGCTGCAGCGCAAGACCTTCTACGGCCAGGAGAAGAAATCGCTGGCCTACGTACTGGGCGTGATGAACCTGATCCTGCACGGCGTGGATGCGCCCAATATCCGCCACACCAACACGCTCGCCGACAACGTGATGGACATCCAGCAAAAGGATCGCCACGACATCGTGCTGGCCAATCCGCCATTCGGCGGTGGCGAGCGCAAGGAGGTACAGCAGAACTTCCCGATCAAATCCGGCGAAACCGCCTACCTGTTCCTGCAACACTTCATCCGCAAGCTCAAAGCCGGCGGTCGCGGCGCGGTAGTCATCAAGAACACCTTCCTCAGCAACACCGACAACGCCAGCGTCGCCCTGCGCAAGGAGCTGCTGGAAACCTGCAACCTGCACAGCGTGCTCGACTGCCCCAGCGGCACCTTCCAGGGCGCCGGCGTCAAGACCGTGGTGCTGTTCTTCGAGAAGGGATCGAAGACCCGCAAGGTCTGGTTCTACCAGCTCGATCCCGGCCGCAGCATGGGCAAGACCAATCCGCTCAACGACGAGGATCTGGCGGAGTTCGTGACCTTGCAGGCAACCAAGACCGACAGCGACAAGAGCTGGACGGTGGCGGTCGCGGATGTGGACAAGGCGACTTGGGATCTGTCGGTGAAGAATCCGAACGCGCCGGAGGCGGAGGCGTTGCGCAGTCCAGAGCAGATTATTACCGACATGCTGGCGCGGGATGCGGAGACGGCGCAGATTCTGCAAGAAATTCGGGGGATGTTGTGAGCGTGGCTATTGCGACAAGACTGGACGTTGTGCCTTTGAAGATGGTGCCGCTGGCTGAACTGGTCGAGTTTCGTCGTGGACTGACTTACAAGAAGTCCGATGAAGTGGCTCTTTCGTCCAACGCGGTCCTACGAGCGAACAACGTCAACTTGGAAACCGGTAGTCTCGATCTCACGAATATTCGATTCATCTCGGATGTAGTGCCTGTTCCGGCGTCCAAGAAACTTCTGAAGAACTCGCTACTGATATGCACCGCGAGCGGAAGCCGCAGCCATCTCGGGAAAGTTGCCTACGTCGAAGATGACTTCGACTATGCGTTCGGCGGCTTTATGGGGCTGGTCGTTCCATGTGCTCAGGTGCTTGGGAAGTTTCTCTATTACTTCACTCGTTCAACGGCGTATTCGGATTTCATTGACTCGCTGTCCGCTGGCGCGAACATCAACAACTTACGGTTCTCGGATCTGGGGCGACTGCTGATTCCTCTTCCGCCGCTAGAGAACCAGAAGCGGATCGTTGCGGTGCTCGATCAGGCCTTCGCCGCCCTCGACCGCGCCCGCGCCCATGCCGAGGCCAATCGCGAGAGCTGTCGGGAGCTGTTCGGAACATTGTTGGAAGCAACACTCAGGCGCGATGCTTCTGGCTGGAAGCGACTACCTTTGAAGTCCCTCGGTACAACTCAGACGGGAACAACACCAAAGGCATCTGAAGCAGAGAGCTATGGCGATTTCATTCCGTTCATCAAACCTGGCGATTTCAAGTTGGATGGCTCACTTGAACTCGAAAATCAGGGCCTGAGCGAGCTTGGAGCCAAGAAGGCGCGCACGGTGCCTGCGGGTTCGGCGCTGATGGTGTGCATCGGTGCAACCATCGGCAAGGCTGGGTTTACGGAAACCGACATAGTCACTAATCAGCAGATAAATTCAGTCTTTCCGCGCGATGGAATTTCCGGAGAATTTCTTTACTATCAGTTCATCACTCCGAGCTTTCAGAAGGACGTGATGCGACGTTCAGGTCAAGCAACGCTACCAATTATCAACAAAAGTAAGTGGAGCGAAATTGAGGTGGCGTTTCCCTCTGACCTGGCGACGCAGTCGCGCTTAGTCGAATCATTGCGCGCGATTCACCGTCACACAGAGGAACTTGTGGGCAAATACGACCAGAAGCTCGCCGACATCGCCAACCTCCGCCAATCCCTCCTGCAAAAAGCCTTCTCCGGCGAGCTGACATGAAGCGGACTCGAAAAATCTCGCCGTGGTCATCTGCAGGAGCGCACCCTGTACGCGAAAACACGCTGCGACGTGGTGTGCCATTCGCGCACAGGGTGCGCTCCTGCAAAAAGCCGGGTTATTCGAGCTTCCCATGAGCGAGCAACCCCCCGTCAAGCTGGGTGACCTCGAAGACGCCCTGTTGTTCGTGGATGCGGGAAGCGGCTTTGACACCGCGGCCTGGGTATGCCAGGAAACGGGCACCGTGCTGTGGCACGGCGAGGACAGCGACGATTTCGAACCGTTGCCGGCGGATATCGACGACGCGGAGCGCTACGTGGCAGTGCCGGACAAGCGTGAATTCGGGCTGGGCAAGCCGCTGGCGCTGGAGTTCGCCCGCACGCAGCTGCCGGCATGCTACGAACAGGTGTGCGCGATGTTCTCGCACCGCGGCGCCTATGCCCGCTTCAAGGATCTGCTGGAGCGCCACCAGAGCCTCGACGCCTGGCATCAGTGGGAGGCGGAGCAGACCCGCCAGGAGCTGCGCGAATGGTGCACGGACAACGGCCTCACCCTGGCCGACTGACCTATGGCGCCGAACTCCGCTGATATTGCCCGCAAGAAGCTTTCTCCGGACGGCTGTAAGCTCGATCCATGACCAAATCATCATCGACCAGTGCCGGCGAAATGCCATCGCCGGATGCCTCCGGCCAATACCCGCTGTTTGGCAAACACGTGGCCAAGTCACTGCCGGAAGCCGCGCCGATAGTTCCGGGCAAAGAACATAGTCATTACGTGGTCTATGTGGATGAGAGCGGGGATCATGGTCTTGAGAGCATCGACCCGCAGTATCCGGTGTTCGTGCTGGCATTCTGCGTCTTTCAAAAGGCTTATTACGTCAGCCACGTCGTGCCCGCGCTGGAGAGCTTCAAGTTCAAGCATTTCGGGCATGACGTGGTCGTGCTGCACGAGACGGACATCCGCAAGGAGCGCGGCAGCTTTCGGTTCTCCAGTCGACCCCACAAGAAAGCGTTTCTGGATGAGTTGACGGGCATCATTGAAACGAACAACTTCATCTTGATCGCCAGCATCATTGACAAGGCACGGTTACGCGAGCACAGCGAGAATCCTTACCACTTGGCCTTGGGCTTCTGTCTCGAAACCCTGTACGAGTTCGTGCAGGAGAAGCACCAGGACGAGCTGCCCACTCACGTGGTGGTCGAATGCAGGGGCAAGAAGGAAGACGCGGAGCTTGAGCTGGAGTTCCGGCGCGTGTGCGCGGGCGAAAACAAGTTCGGCAAGCCGCTGCCGTTCGAAGTCATCTTTGCCGACAAGAAGACCAACTCGACCGGATTGCAGTTGGCAGATCTGGTGGCCCGCCCGATCGGCTTGTCGGTGGTCAGGCCGGAACAAGCCAATCGCGCATTTGAGGTGCTGAAGCGGAAGTTCTTCTGCAGTGGCGGCCGCAAAAACGTGGGCGTCGGATTCGACGGATGGGGATTGAAAATTCACCCAGCTCCAGAAAGCGAAAGGCCCCGGTGAACGCACCGAGGCCATAACGCCGGCCGGGAACCCCCAACCCATTTACGGATAAGTATGGGTCTCATGTAGTGAGAATTGCAAGGCGACTCGGACATGCTGCTCAGGGCTCGATTGTGGGCCTGAGCGATCTGAACACTTTCGATGCAAGTGTTCGTGCGGAGGATCCGGGGAAGCCGGGGACGGTGGAAGTTAAATACCGAACTCGGGTCGATAGAGCGGGCAGTTGCCTTAGATTTTGATCTTGATCTCCACCCCCTTGTGAGGCGGTGAGATGTGGACGACGGGCCCGCAGGGGCATCGGCATGGATGCCGATGCCTTTTCGCCAGGACAGGAGTCCTGTCGAAAAGCCCGGCCGCGGCTCACGAACTTGGCGGGCGAAGCCCGGCAAGCGCCGAGGAGGGTCGCCCTCTCTTGGTTACTTCTCTTGGCGACTCAAGAGAAGTAACGCGCCCTCCGCAGGAGGACGCAACGCCTTTTCCGACGACGCAATCGAGGTGAATCATGCCCCTGACCAGAGACTTCAAACAGACGCTCGTGGAGCGTGTGCAACGCGAGCCAGCGTTTGCGGCGGCGTTACTGGGCGAGGCCGCGGCGCTGTTCCTCAACGGCGATCCGGCGACGGCCCGCGTCATCCTGCGCGATCTGGCCAACGCCCCTACTCGTCCGTCCATGTAACACAAACGTGCTACATTCATCCAAAGCCGAGCCAGCCCCGGAGCGCCGCATGAGCACCACCACCATCCGCCTGCCCGACGACCTGAAAGCCCGCGTAGCCGAGGCAGCCGAACATGCCGGCACCACCGCGCACAATTTCATCCTGGAGGCGATCGCCGAAAAGGCTGATCAGGCCGAGCAGCGCGCCGCGTTCCACGCCTTGGCGGATCAGCGTTACGCGCAATTCCTGGAGTCCGGAAAGAGCATCCCGTGGGAGGAAGCGCGTGCCTACCTCAAGGATCGACTCGCCGGAAAAACCGTGAAGCGGCCAGTGGCTCGAAAGCTGGATCGATAAGGTGACGCGCGTCAGGCTGGCGCCCGAAGTCATCGGGGATCTCGAACGCATCGTGGAACATTTGCGTCGGCATGAAAGCGATGCCGCCGAGACCCGGGCAGATGAAATCATCAGCGCCTTCGACGTGCTCGCCGACAACCCGTTTATCGGCCGCCCCGCCGGTGACGACAAACGGGAATTGGTCATTGGCCATGGGACACGGGGATACATCGCGCTGTATCGATATCTGCCCTTGATCGATATGGCGTTGATACTGGCCATTCGTGCGCAACGCGAAGGGAGCTACGCACAAGCATGAACGAGACCGAAGCCGATACGCGCGCCAACCGCATCGACCCGGTGCTGCGCGATGCCGGCTGGGGCGTGGTCGAGGGCTCGATGGTGCATCGCGAGCTGATCTGCCCCGGCCGCATCACCGGCGGTGGCGGGCGGGTCAATCCGCTGTCGGCCGATTACGTGCTGACTTACCGCGACCGCAAGCTGGCGGTGATCGAGGCCAAGCGCGCCGGCCTTGGCCACACCGCGGGCGTGGGCCAGGCCAAGGATTACGCCACGCGGCTGCAGGCACGCTTTGCCTACGCCAGCAACGGCATCGGTTGGTATGGCATCGACATGCAGACCGGCAAGGAAGGCGATATCGCCTTGCCCTTTCCGACGCCCCAAGAGTTGTGGACACGCTGCTTCCCCGAAGGCAACGACTGGCGCGACCGTTTCGGCGCGGTGCCGTTCGAAACCGGCGGCGGCAAGTGGCAGCCGCGTTATTACCAGCACAACGCGATTACCGCGGTGCTGGAGGCCATCGCCAAGGGCGAGCAGCGCATTCTGCTGACGCTGGCGACCGGTACCGGCAAGACCTCGATCGCGTTCCAGATCGCGTGGAAGCTGTTCGAGTCGAGCTGGAACCTGAGTCGTGATCCGGTGCGTCGGCCGCGCATTCTGTTCCTGGCCGACCGCAATATCCTGGCCGATCAGGCCTACAACGCATTCAGCGCATTTGCGCCCGATGCGCTGTGCCGCATCAGCCCGGAGGAGATCCGCAAGCAGGGCAAGATCCCGAAGAACGCCAGCGTGTTCTTCACCATCTTCCAGACTTTCATGACTGGCACGGATAGCGCGGGCGAACCGCAGTTCACCTTCGAAGGCTACCCGGCGGATTTCTTCGACTTCATCGTGATCGACGAATGCCATCGCGGCGGCGCGAAGGACGAAAGCAGCTGGCGCGGCATCCTCGAATACTTTTCACCCGCCGTGCAGCTGGGCATGACCGCGACGCCCAAGCGCGACGCCAACACCGACACC
The DNA here is from genome assembly GCF_050026815.1 of Rhodanobacter ginsengiterrae. Classification (NCBI taxonomy): domain Bacteria; kingdom Pseudomonadati; phylum Pseudomonadota; class Gammaproteobacteria; order Lysobacterales; family Rhodanobacteraceae; genus Rhodanobacter; species Rhodanobacter ginsengiterrae. The sequence continues at coordinate 73,433 of NZ_JALBWO010000043.1, forward strand.
TACCGCTATTTCGGCGACCCGGTGTACACCTATGCGTTGAAGGAAGGCATCGGCGACGGCTTCCTCACGCCGTTCAAGGTGCGCCAGATGGCCAGCACGCTCGATACCTACACCTACTCCGACGAGGACGAGGTAGTCGGCGGCGAGATTGACCCGGACCGGGAATACACGGAGGCCGACTTCAATACCAAACTGATCATTGATGCGCGCGAGGAAAGCCGTGTGCACGAGTTCATGGACCAGATCGACCAGCGCCAGAAGACCCTGGTGTTCTGCGCCACCCAGGATCATGCCGCGCGCGTGCGCAATGCCATCAACCAGATCAAGGACAACCCCGACCCGCATTACTGCGAGCGGGTGACCGCCGACGACGGCAAGCTCGGCGAACAGCATCTGCGCGAGTTCCAGGACAACGAGAAGACGCTGCCGACGATCCTGACCACTTCCAAAAAGCTGTCCACCGGCGTGGACGCGCGCAACGTGCGCAACATCGTGCTGCTGCGCCCGATCAAGTCGATGATCGAGTTCAAGCAGATCATCGGCCGCGGCACGCGTACCTTCGACGGCAAGGATTTCTTCACCATCTACGACTTCGTGAAGGGCTACGAGCACTTCAACGATCCGGAGTGGGACGGCGAGCCGTTGCCGCCGGACGAGCCGCGTCGCCCGAAAGGTGCCGCGGGCGCCGATGAAGTCCCGCCGCCGCCCCGCGAGGTTAGGGAAACCCCGGAGCCTACGCCCAAGATCATCGTCAGGCTGGCCGACGGCAAGGAGCGCTCGATTCGTTATCTCGCCGCCACGACCTACTGGCACGAGGGCCGGCAGATCACCGCACAGGAATTCATGCAGCAGTTGTTCGGCGACCTGGGCACCCTGGTTGCCTCCGAAGACGAGTTGCGTGCGGTGTGGAGCGATCCCGACCGGCGCGAGGCCTTCCAGCAACGGCTGAGGGATCTCGGCTACGACGCCGATCGGCTGGACGCCATGCGTCGCCTGATTGATGCATCCGACAGCGACATCTTTGACGTGCTGGCTTATGTCCGCTTTACGCTGGCGCCGTTGTCCCGCTCAGAACGCGCCGGTGCCGCGCGCACCACGGGGCTGATTGGCTACCAGCGCGAAATGCGGGCATTTCTCGACTATGTGCTCGATGCGTATGAAAAGCATGGCGTCGACGAGCTGGCTTCGCGCAAGATCGCCGATTTTCTGCGCATCCGATACGGCGGCACCAACGATGCCAAGCGCCTGCTGGGTCCGGTGCCGGCGATACGCGAAGCCTTCATCGCGATCCAGGCGCACCTCTATCACTAGTTGTCTTGATACGCCCAACCTCTGCAGAAACAGGGTTAGGCTGAGTTGGTTTCGCGCAGCTCTTCAGGGCAAGCCAAGCACGCTGCGCGCCCCGGCACGAAAGCGTCGACTGAGATCCAGCCTGGTGCCATCGTGCAACACGATCTCGGCCCCGCCCTTGAACAGCGGATGCACTTCGCGGATGCGCGCGAGGTTCACCAGTGTGCCGCGGTGGATGCGCAGGAAGCGCGCGGGGTCGAGCTGCGCCAGCACGTGGCGCAGGGTGTCGCGGTGCAGGTAACGCACCGGGCCGACGTGGATGTGCAGGTAGTTGCCGTCGGCGCGGATCCAGTCGATGTCGTCGACGGCAAGCACGCGGATGTGCTCGCCATGGCGCACGCTGAGGCGCTGCACGTAACTCCCGGCGGGGGCTGGCTCGCTCGCTGCGCCGGCCGCCGCGTGCAGGCCTTGCCAGTGCTGGTTCACGCGCACCATGGCCTGGTCGAAGCGGGCCTGATCGATCGGTTTCAGCACATAGTCCAGCGCCCTGGCGTCGAACGCGCGCAGCGCGTGTTCGGCGAAGGCGGTGGTGAACACCACCAGCGGCAGGCGGTCGGGGGCCAGTTCGTGCAGCAGTTCGAAGCCGTCCATGCCGGGCATCTGGATGTCCAGCAACAGCAGGTCCGGCTGCAGTGCGCGCACCGCCTGCATCGCCTCGGCGGCGTTGCCGCATTCGCCGACGATCTCCACTTCGGCGTGGCTGGCCAGTGCCTGGCGCAGCGCGAGGCGCGCCAGCACCTCGTCGTCGACCAGCACGGTGCGCAGGCGTGGCGTGTGGTTCATGCGACGTGCTCGGCGAAGGGCAGGCGCACTTCGGCACGGGTGCCGCCGCCGGGGATCGCGCTGAGTTCGAGCCCCGCCGCGTCGCCGAACAGCATGCGCAGGCGTGAACGGGTATTGCCCAGGCCGATGCCTTCGGGCGTGCCGGCGGGCGGCAGGCCGAGGCCGTCGTCGTCCACGCGCAAGTGCAATTGCGCGCCATCGCGCCGGGTGGAAACGCGCAGCATGCCGGCACCGGGTTTGTCCTGCAGGCCGTGGCGCAGCGCGTTTTCCACCAGCGGCTGCAGGATCAGATTGGGCACGGCGGCCGTGAGCGTGTCGTCGGCCACGTCGAGTCGGGTGCTCAAGCGATCCTGGAAACGCACCTGCTGGATGTCGAGATAGCAGGTGAGGAATTCCAGCTCCCGTGACAGCGGCACCTGCGGTGCGTGGCGTTCCTCCAGGGTGAGGCGCAGGAAGTCGCTCAAGCGCGCAATCATCAGCCGCGCCTGCAGCGGGTCGGCCAGCGCCAGCGCGGAGATCGCGTTGAGCGTGTTGAACAGGAAGTGCGGCTGCAGCTGCATGCGCAGCGCCTGCAGTTGCGCCTGCGCCAATTGTGATTCCAGCTGGGTGCGGCGCAGGCGTTCGTCGCGCAGGTGCCGCCGCGATGCCATCCCGCGCAGCACCGCCAGGATCACCCAGTAGGTCACCAGCCCCTGCTGGAACTTGTAGGCAAATTCCATGTGCACGAAGCCGCCGAACGACGTCACCGGCATCTGGCCCGGGCCGCTGACGGTCCAGAAGATCAGCAGCTGCAGCATCGTCTGCGCCAGCGCCACGCCGAGGCTGGCGGGCACGTGCAGAAGCAGGAAACGCGACCAGCTGAGGCCGGCGCTGCGTCGCCCCAGCCAGCCGATGCCCGCAGCCAACAGCATCCACCACCAGAAATCCGCGAGATTCCAGCTCAGCCCGCGCAGCCAGTTGGCGTCGCGTCCTTCGCTGAGCGAGGACAGCCCCGAGCTCAGCGCGTACGACAGCGCCAGCAGGGTCCAGAAACCGAACGCCAGCAGCCAGACCTGGCGGCGCGCGGGTTCGGCGCGCTCAGGCACATGATCGGCACGGGCGATGTTCATCGCTTTCATCCGCGCAGTGTGCCCGTAGCGGTACGGCGATGGATGTGCCGGAAGATACGCCGGCACGGGAAGCCCGGCGCGCGATCGCGGGAACATGCCGCTCAGTGCGGCGCGCGACGCGCGTCCAGCCAGGGTGCCAGCGACACCTGCCAGATGTGGTCGGCGCCGTTGTTCCACGTTGCCGCGGCATCCGGGTCCGACGACGGCAGGCGGCGGTCGCTGTAGAAGTACAGCGTGCGGTGATCGGCACCCAGCTGGGCACCCATGCTGTGCTTGCCGCCGTTCACCGTGTCGCCGAGGTCGCGCAGTGCGCTCCAGCCGGCGGGCGTGCGGAACGCGATGGCGAGCCGATACGGTTGCTGGCTGCCCGTGGGTTTCGTGCTGACGACGATGAACGAGCGATCGGGAGCGATCGCCGGATCGCGGATCTGCATGCCCGCATCGCCGAGCTTCATCGCGTAGGGCGGCTGGTAACTGCCGTCGCGGTAAACCGAGTGCAGCAGATGAAGCTGGACGTCCGACTTGCTGCAGCCGATGAAGTAGATGCTGCCGTCGGCCGCGACGCTGGGCGCGAACGTCGTCGAGCAGCTGTTGACGATGTCAGGCAGGCGCGTCGGCGCGCCCCAGCCGTTGCCTTGCCGGTTCACCCGCCACAGGTTCATGCCCTGGCCCGCGCCGCGTTGACCGGCGTGAACCGCGTCGATCGGTTCGCCGCCGGGTCGCGCCGGGCGGTTGGAGACGAACAGCAGGAACGAGCCGTCCGGTGCCATCGCCGGATCGAGATCGCGCCAGTGCCCGGAGAACGGCGCGGCCTTGGGCGTCGACCAGTGACCGCGATCACGGTGCGATTCCATCAGCGTGAAGCTGTCGGTGCCGCGCATGAAATACACCGTCGCGCCATCCGGGGTGAATGCCGCCGCGCCGTCGTCGGCGGTAGCGGCAATCTCTCCCGGCGCGAAGATCGTTGCGATCGCGCCGGCGGTCGTGGCCGCGTGGGCCGACGTTCCAACGGCGAGCAGAACGACCAGCGCAGTCGACAATTTCATGCAGCTTCTCCCTGGTGGCATGGCCCGCGCGTCGATCGAGGAGCGGCGCCATGGACGTGGACGATCCATGCAGGCTGGCACGGGCCGTCGCCTGCGTCGCCGCTGCTGTGACCACCGGCGCGGCGGCGATGACGAACGGTGCATCGGCCGATGCAGGCGGCTGGTCACCGTGTCCTCGAAGGCCGGCTGCACGGATGCTCGTCGCCGCGCTGCAGCCGGCTGTCGCCGCTGAACCGTCCCAGCCAACCGCTGGTCACCGCGTCGCGGGCGCTCATCACCGAAGCGGCGCGGTTGGCCGGCCGGCGAGGCACGCTCGTCCGGCGGCGATCCCGCCACGAACCAGGACTTAGCGCATGCGCAGCAAGCAACATTTCCTCCCGCTGGGCATGGCCTGCCTCGCCGTGCTGGTGTTGGGCGGCGAGGCAGTGATCGCGGCCACCTCGGCCGCGCGGGCCGCCGGCGTCGATGAATCCGCCCGCAGCGAGGCGGCGGTGATCGCGGTCGACCAGCACTGGCTGGAGGCTGAACTCGACGGCGACGCGGCGTGGCTCGACGACATGCTGCTGCCGGAATACCGCTCGGTCGGTGCCGATGGCGCGGTGCATCCGAAGTCGGCGATCGTGGCGCATGCGGCGAAGAATCGCGGCTCCGACACCGAGCGGCGCAAGGTCGAGGCGTGGCTCAAGGCGCATCCGTCGGGCAAGGCGGTGGTGATTCACGGCGACACCGCGATCCTGTCGTTCTACGACCCAGCCAAGGGGGCGGCCAGCGATGTGCGTTCGTCCGATATCTTCGTCTACGTCGACGGGCGCTGGCACGCGCTGTACTCGCAGCACAGCGGCACGCCAAAAAGCTGATCGATCGCCAGGGCGACCGCCGCGGCGGTCACCAGCTGATGCGCTGACCGTCGCGGAAGAAGCCGCCGCTGATCGGCTCGGGCAGGCAGGCGGCCCAGACGATGCCGGCCGCGCCGTCGGCCACCGGTCGGCCACCCGGGCCGCCCATGTCGGTGGCGACCCAGCCGGGGCACACCGCGTTGACCTGGATGCCGCTGCCTTCGAGCTCGCTGGCCAGCGCGCGGGTATAGGTGTTCAGCGCCGACTTGGAGACGCGGTAGGCCGGGCAGTTGTCGCTGGTGGTGGTGCTCGCACCGCAACCGCTGGAGACATTGACGATGCGGCCGTAGCGATGGCGTCGCATCAGCGGCAGCATCGCGCTGGAGAGACGCCAGCTGCCGAACAGATGGGTTTCCAGTGCATCGCGCACCGGTGCGATGTCGGTGCCGGACGGGTGCGCCGCAGGGTCGTAGAAAGCGCCCGCATTGTTGACCAGCACGTCGAGCCGGCCGTAAGTGATCTCGATCCAGCGCGCCAGCGCGTCGACCTGATCCTGGCGGGTCACGTCGAGCTGCACCGCGATCACCTCGCCGGGCGCACCGGCGAGCTTGCGCGCCGCATGCAGGCCCTTGTCGAAATCGCGTGCACCCAGCAGCACGGTCATGCCGCGCTCGCTGAGCTGGCGCGCCACCTCGAAACCGAGGCCGCGGTTCGCACCGCTGACCAGCGCCACGCGGTACACGGGCGCGGTCGCCGTCGCAGGCGCCGGCACGCGTCGGGCCGGCCGGCTCATGGCGCGGCGTCGGTCTTGGCCACCGCGCTGCAATGCTCGTCGCCGCAGGCCTGCCAGCCACCGCCGAGCGCCTTGTACAGCGCTACCGCGCGGGTGTTGATCGCCGCCTCGGCCTGGGCCAGGTCGTCTTCGGCGGCGAGCTGGGTGCGCTGCGCATCGAGCAGTTCGAGGAAGCTGGTGGCACCTTCCTGGTAGCGCACGCGGGCCAGGTCGGCGGCGCGCTTGCTCTGCGCGCCTTGTTCGATCAGGTGATCGACGCGCACGCGCTGCTGGTTGAAGCCGGTGACCGCGTTGTCGATGTCCTCGATCGCCAGCAGCACGGACTGCTGGTAGTTCGCCTGCGCCGCATCGGCGCGTGCCTCGCTGGCATGCAGGTTGGCGCGCACGCGCTGCACGTTGAGGCCAGGCCAGCTGATGCTTGGCGCCAGCGACCACGCGCGCGTCGCCGGGCTGCCGAAGTCGTTGCTGCGACCGGACAGGAAACCGAGGAAGCCGCCCAGCGTGATGTGCGGGAAGAAATCCGCCTTCGCCACGCCGATGCGCGCGGTGGCGGCGGCGTATTCGCGTTCGGCCATCCGGACGTCCGGACGGCGCGACAGCACGTCGCCGGCGTCGCCGATCGGCAGACTCACGGCGATCGGCGTGAAGCTCTTCGGCGAGACGTCGATGTCGAGCTCGCCCGGCCGTTCGCCGAGCAGCACGGCGAGGCGGAATTCGCTGGCACTGGCCTGGCTCTGCAGCAGCGGCAGTTGCGCCTGCACCGCACTCAGGCGGGCCCTCGCGCTGGCCACGTCCTGCTCGGAACCGGAACCGAGTTGCTGGCGCACCTCGGTCAGGTGCACGGTCTGCTGCTCGCTGTCGATGTCGCGCCGGGCGATGTCCAGCCGCAGCTGGCTGCCGCGCAATTCGAAATAGTTGCGTGCGACTTCGGCCAGCAGGCTGACTTGCGCGTTGTGCAGCGCGGCCTCGCTGGCGCCGAGATCGGCGCTGGACGCCTCGACCGAACGGCGCACGCCGCCGAACAGGTCCAGCTCCCATGATGCGTCGAAGCCGGCCTGGTACGTCGTCACCGTCTGTCGCTGCGTACCGAAGCCCGGCTGCTGGCCGCGGCTGCGCGTGTAGTTCACGTTGGCGTCGATCGTCGGCAGCTGCTCGGACTTGGCGCCGCTGAGCAGCGCGCGCGATTCGTGCAGGCGCGCCACCGCGATGCGCAGGTCCAGGTTGTTCGCCGCGGCGCGCTGGATCAACGCATCCAGCACCGGATCGTTGAACTGCTTCCACCACGCCGCCTGGAACTGCGCGTTGTTTTCCTGCGCCGCATCGAGGCCTTGCAACTGCGGTGCGGCAGGTTTCACTTCGTGGTAGTTCGGGCCGACGCTGGCACAGCCGGCGAGGGCCAGGGCCGCGGCGAGCGCGGCTAGCTTGAACATGCTTTTCATCAGTGGTTCTCCAGCGCCGGCAGCGCATGCGCGGCGGCACGTTCGGCCGCGCGCGCCTCGCGGCGTTCGACCAGGGCGCGAATCAAGACGTAGAACAGCGGGGTGTAGATCAGCCCGAAGATGGTCACGCCGAGCATGCCGGAGAACACCGCCACGCCCATCGCATGGCGCATCTCGGCGCCGGCGCCGTGCGAGGTGACCAGCGGCACCACGCCCATGATGAAGGCGAACGAGGTCATCAGGATCGGGCGCAGTCGCAGTTTCGCCGCCTCCAGCACCGCCTCGTGGCGGCTCATGCCTTCATGCTGGCGTTCGCGGGCGAACTCGACGATCAGGATCGCGTTCTTGCACGCCAGTCCGACCAGCACGATCAATCCGATCTGGGTGAAGATGTTGTTGTCGCCACCGCTGAGCCACACGCCGGCGATCGCGGACAGCAGCACCATCGGCACGATCAGGATCACCGCCAGCGGCAGCGACCAGCTTTCGTACAGCGACGACAGCACCAGGAACACCAGCAACACGCACAGCGGGAATACCAGGATCGCGGTATTGCCGGCGAGGATCTGCTGGTAGGTCAGTTCGGTCCACTCGAAGCTGATGCCGTTGGGCAGGTTGTCCTTCGCCAGCTTCTCCATCGCCGCCTGCGCCTGGCCGGAACTGAAGCCGGGCGCCGGGCCGCCGTTGATCTCGGCGGTCGGATAACCGTTGTAGTGCTGCACGCGATCCGGGCCGGCACCCTGCTGCACGGTGACGAACGAACCCAGCGGCACCATCTGGCCCTGCGCGTTGCGCGTCTTCAGCGCGAGGATGTCCTGCGGCGTATGGCGGAACGCCGGATCGGCGGACACGTTCACCTGGTAGGTACGGCCGAAGCGGTTGAAGTCGTTGACGTAGAGCGAGCCCATGTACGCCTGCATGGTCTGGTAGACATCACCAAGATTCACGCCCTCGGCCTTGGCCTTCTCGCGATCCACGTCGGCATCCACCTGTGGCACGCTGACCTGGAAGCTGGAGAACAGCCCGGCGAGTGCCGGATCCTTCCGGCTGGCGGCGATCAGGTTCTGCGTCTGCTTGTACAGCTCGTCGAAACCGCGGTCGCTGCGATCCTCCAGCTGCAGGCGGAAGCCGCCGATCGTGCCCAGGCCCATCACCGGCGGCGGCGGGAATACCGCGATGTACGCGTCCTGGATCGCCGCGAATTTCTGGTTCAGCGCACCGGCAATCGCGCCGGCCGACAGCTCCGCGCCGCGGCGTTCCTCGAACGGCTTCAGCGTGACGAACACGATGCCGGAGTTGGTCGAGTTGGTGAAACCATTGATCGACAGGCCGGGGAACGCGACGGCATGTTCGACGCCCGGCTGCTTCAGCGCGATCGCGCCCATGCGCTGGATCACGTCTTCGGAACGGTCGAGCGAGGCGGCGTCGGGCAGCTGCGCGAAGGCCACCAGGTACTGCTTGTCCTGCCCCGGCACGAAACCGGTCGGCACGTGCGAGAAGCCGAACCAGGTCAGCGCGATCAGGCCGGCATACACCACCAGCGCCAGCTTGCCCTTGCCGACGATGCGCTTGACGCCGCCGACGTAGCGCTCCGAGCCACGATGGAACATCCGGTTGAACGGACGGAACAGCCAGCCGAACGCGCGGTCGATGCCGCGGGTGAGGCGATCCTTCGGCGCATCGTGGCCCCTCAGCAGCACGGCGGCCAGCGCCGGGCTCAGGGTCAGCGAATTGAACGCGGAGATCACCGTGGAGATCGCGATGGTCAGTGCGAACTGGCGATAGAACTGGCCGGTGAGGCCGCTGACGAAGGCGGTCGGGATGAACACCGCGCACAGCACCAGCGCGGTGGCCACGATCGGGCCGGTGACTTCGCGCATCGCCAGGCGGGTGGCGTCGCGCGGCGACTGGCCGAGCTCGATGTGCCGCTCGACATTCTCCACCACCACGATCGCGTCATCGACCACGATGCCGATCGCCAGCACCAGTCCGAACAGACTCAAGGCGTTGAGCGAGAAGCCGGCCAGGTACATCACCGCGAACGTGCCGATCAGCGACACCGGCACCGCCACCAGCGGGATGATCGAGGCACGCCAGGTCTGCAGGAACAGGATCACCACCAGCACCACCAGCAGGATCGCTTCCAGCAGCGTGTGCGCCACCGCCTCGATCGAACCGCGCACGAACACGGTGGGGTCGTACACGATCGAATAGTCGACGCCCTGCGGGAACTCCTTCTTCAGCTGCGCCATGGTGCTGCGCACTTCGTCGGAGATCTGGATCGCGTTGGAGCCGGGCCGCGCGAAGATCGGCAGCGCCACCGCCGGCTTGTTGTCGAGCAGGCTGCGCAGCGCGTAGTTGTTCGAGCCGAGGTCGACCTTGGCGACATCACTCAGATGCGTCACGCCGCCGGTGGCGTCGGTGCGCACGATGATGTTGCGGAAGTCGTCCTCGCTGATCAGTCGTCCGCGCGTGTTGATGTTGAGCTGGAACGCATTGTTGCTCGGGCCGGGCGGTGCGTTCAGCGCACCGGCGGCGACCTGCACGTTCTGCTCGCGGATCGCGTTGATCACGTCACCGGTGGTGAGCGAGCGCTGCGCCAGTTTCTGCGGGTCCAGCCACACGCGCATCGAGTATTCGCCGGCGCCGAAGATCTGCACGTCGCCGACGCCGTCGAGCCGGCCCAGCACATCCTTGACGTGCAGGCGCGCGTAGTTCGACAGGTACAGCATGTCGTAGCGCTGATCGGGCGAGGTGAGATGCACCACCATGGTCAGGTCGGGCGAGCTCTTCTGCGTGGTCACGCCCAGCCGCTGCACTTCCTCGGGAAGTTTCGGCAGCGCCTGCGCCACGCGGTTCTGCACGTCGACCTGGGCAGTGTTGAGATCGGTGCCCAGCGCGAACGTCACGGTCAGGGTCAGCGCGCCGTCACTGGTCGCTTGCGACGAGGTGTACAGCATGCCCTCGACGCCGTTGATCTGTTCTTCCAGCGGCGTGGCGACGGTTTCGCCGATGACCTTGGGGTTGGCGCCGGGGTAGGCCGCGCGCACCACCACGGTGGGCGGCACCACTTCGGGGTATTCGCTGATCGGCAGCTTGAACACCGCGATGCTGCCGGTGATCACGAACAGCAGCGACAGCACGGCGGCCATGATCGGCCGGTCGACGAAAAATTGGGCGATGTTTTTCATGCAATGCATCCTCGACGAGGCGCGCTTCGCGGCCTCGGTCTTTCTGTTGCTCCTCCCCCTGCTTGCAGGGGGAGGTCGGGAGGGGGTAACGCTCTTGCTCTTGGCTTCCTGGCTCGCTGGAGGGCTTCACCCCTCCCCAGCCTTCCCCTGCTGCAAGTCCCGCCAGGGGACTTGCGGCAGGGGAGGGAGCACATCAGCCCTGCGGAATTGCCGGGTTCGGCGACTTGTTCTGCGCCGTGCGCGAGTCGCCACCCGACGCATCGCCGCGCTCGACCAGCGCCTTGTCCGCGGCGTCGAGGCGATAGCTCATCGCCACCTTCTGCGGGTTCACCTCGACGCCGGGCCGCACGCGCTGCAAGCCGTTCACCACCACCACGTCATTGGCGGTCAACCCGCTGTCGACCACGCGCAGGCCATGCACCAGCGCGCCGGTGTCGACCTTGCGGTATTGCACCTTGTTGTCCTTGTCGACCACGTAGACGAACTGGTTGCCGAGGTCGGTGCCGATCGCGCGGTCGTCCACCAGCACGCGCGGGCGGGCCTGACCGCTCTGCAGCTGCACGCGGGCGTACAGCCCCGGTGTGTACAGCCCATCGGCGTTGTCGAACACCGCGCGCAGGCGCATCGTGCCGGAGCCGGTGTGCAGCTGGTTGTCGACGAAGTCGAGGCGACCCTGATGCGGATGGCCGGTTTCGTCGGCCAGTCCCATCGCGGCCTCGATCCGGGCATTGCGACCGGCCTTCGCCGCACCGCTGCGCAGATGGTCGAGCTTCAGCCAGGTCTGCTCATCCACGTCGAAATAGACGTAGACCGGATTGACCGAGACCACGCTGGTCAGCACGTCGCTGCTGGTCACCAGGTTGCCGGGGGTGACCCGGGCATTGCTGACGCGGCCGTCGATCGGCGAGCGCACCCGGGTGAAATCCAGGTTCAGTCGTGCGGCGGCCAGTGCGGCGGTGGCGGCGGCCAGCTGGGCGCGCGCGCTCTGTTCGGTGGTGCCCTGGCGATCGGCTTCCTGCTGCGCGATCGCATGCTGGGCCAGCAGCATCGCGGCACGGCGCTGGTTGGTCTCGGCCAGGCTCAGCTCCGCCTTGGCCTGCGCCTGGTTGGCGGCGAGCCGGTCGACCTCGGCCTGATATGGGCGCGGATCGAGCTGGAACAGCACGTCGCCCTTGTGTACCAGCGCGCCTTCCTGGAAATGTACCGAATCGACGAAACCGCCGACCCGCGGCTGTACCTGCACCGTGTCGACCGCCTGCAGCCGGCCGGTGAATTCGGCGCTGTCGCTGACCTGGCGGCTCAGTGCCTGGGCCACGGTGACTTCGGGCGGCGCGCCACCGGCGGGGGTCTGTGCCTGGCTGTTGCCGCCGTGCAGCAGCACCCAGCTGCCCAGCACACCGGCAGCGATCAAAGGGGCCAGCATCCATTGTTTTTTCATCTCGCGCTCCCAGAACCTTGGTGGCCGGACGCAAGTCGTCCGGCGAAGGGTCGAGAGAATAGGTGTACTTCGCGGTATAGAAAATCCGTTTCTTGCGCACTACACTCGTGAGCCGCAGTCACGAATCGTCGAGGAATTGAAACAATGGAAGACTTTTCCGCAATTTCGACCTTCGTCCGCGTGGTCGAGGCCAAGAGTTTCGCGGCGGCGGCGGCCCAGCTCGGCATGACCCCGTCCGGCGTGAGCCGGGCGGTGGCGCGGCTGGAAACCCAGCTGGGTGCGCGCCTGCTGTTTCGTTCCACCCGCTCGCTGCGGCTGACCGACGTGGGTGCCTCGTTCCATGCACGCTGCAGGGAAATCCTGGCCGATCTGGCCGAGGCCACCGAGGCGCTGAACTTCGCCAACAGCAAGCCGACCGGCAAGTTGCGCGTGGGCATCTCGCTGTCGGTGGGCCGTGCCGCGGTGATCCCGCGGCTGACCGAATTCGAGCAGCGCTACCCGGACATCCGGCTGGAACTGTCGATGAGCGACCTGCCGATGGACCTCAACGGCGAGGGCCTCGATTGCGCCATCCGCGTCGGCCAGCTGGAGGATTCCAGCCTGATCGCGCGCAAGATCGGCTACCTCAGCAACGTGGTGTGCGCCTCGCCGGAGTACCTGCGCAAGTACGGCGCACCGCGCAGCATCGAGGACCTGAAAGACCATCGCTGCATCAACTACGTCTACCCGAACGGCCGTCCGCGCCAGTGGCAATTCGACACGCCGCGCGGGCAGGTGAGCCTGGACATCGACGCGCACATGCTGATCAACGACGGCGAGTCGGTGCTGCAGGCGGTGGCGGCCGGACTGGGCATCACCCAGGTGCCGCGCATGCTGGCCGCGTGCCTGCTGGACAAGGGCATGCTGGAACTGGTGATGACCGACACCACCTCGACCGGCAAGCCGGTGTGGATCGTCTACCCGCAGAAGAAGCACCTGTCGGCGCGGGTGCAGGCCTTCATCGAATGGGTGCGCGAGCTGTTCGAACGGACCAACCAGCCCGGCCAGTGCGCGGTCGGCACGCCCGGGCTGCCCAGGCCGGTGCGCGAGAAAAGCCTGGCCGCCGTGGCCTGACCGTCGCTTCGGCGTCGGCCACGGCGAAACCACGGCAACGGCCCGTGCGCCGGACCGCGTGCGGCAAGTGAGCAGCCGCAAGCCTTCGCGGCCGGCGTGCGGGGCACTTCATGATTCTTCAGACGCATTTCCGGCACTTCATCCGCCGCTCTGGCCTCATGCGCCAGCGGTCGATCGACCGTATTGCCAGGAATTGCCATGAAACGTCTGCTCGCCACACTGCTGCTCGCCACCACCACCGTCCACGCCGCCGACCTGGCCCGACTGACCCCGGTCGAGGCGAAGATCGCCGACAAGACCTACAAGGACATCACCAGCATCATGGTGGTCCAGGACGGCAAGACCGTCTACGAACACTATTTCAACGGCAGCACCGCCGACACCCTCAACGACGTGCGCTCGGCCAGCAAGAGCATCACCGCCCTGCTGGTGGGCGCCGCGATCGATCGCCATCTGATCAGCGGGGTGAATGCGCCGGTCTACGCCTTCTTCCCAGGCCACCAGCCGGCGGACCCGCGTCTGAAGAAAACCACGCTGGAGGACCTGCTGACGATGAGCTCGCTGTGGGAGTGCGACGACGAGAACCCGTTCTCCAGCGGCAACGAAGAGCGCATGTACGTCACCGAGCGCTGGCTGGACTTCGCACTGGCGCTGCCGGTGAAGGGCTTCGCGCCGTGGATGGAGAAACCCGCGGACAGCCCGTTCGGACGCTCGTTTTCCTACTGCACCGCCGGTGCCTTCGTGGCCGGCGCCGCGGTGGAGCGCGCCGCCCGGCAGCCGCTCGCGCAGTTCGCGGGGCAGGTGCTGGAACAGCCGCTGGGCATCACCGCGGTGAAATGGAACACCTCGCCGGAAGGCATCGGCATGGGCGGCGGCGGCACGCGCTACCGCACGCGTGACCTGGCGAAGATCGGCCAGCTGGTGCTCGATGGTGGCCGCTGGAACGGCAGGCAGGTGATCTCGGCCAACTACATCAAGGCGATGACGACGCCGCACGCGCAGCCGCGCGAGGACGCGGAATACGGCTATCTGTGGTGGCACTTCCACTTCACCGTCGACGGCAAGGATGTGGCGGCGTGGTCGATGTCCGGCAACGGCGGCAACTACGTGCTGCTGGTGCCCGAACGTCACCTGGTGGCGGTGGTCACCAGCAAGGCCTATAACCAGCGCTATGCGCACCCGCAGTCGCGCGAGATCATCAGCGACTACATCCTCAAGGCGACCACGCCCTAGTGCGTGGCTGGCGGCAGGTCGGCGGGCTTCCAGTCGGCCGCCAGCACCTGCTGCCGCTGCCGGGCCACGTCATCGCTGATGCGAGCCAGCTGGCGGGCGAACTCCGGGTCGCCCGCCAGCGCCACGAACAGTGGCGACACCTGCAGGTAGGCGCGGTCGCGATAGCCCGCGTCGATGGCGCGGCCGATCGCCGCCACGGCGGCGTTCCGGTTGCCGCGTGCCAGCTCCAGCATCGCCACCTCCAGCATGCTGCTCGGCCACGGCTGGGCTTGCTGCATGTCGGTGGTCAGCGCGGTGATGCGCTGATCGATCCAGCCGCGCGCCACGCCGCTTTCCCCATACAGCGCCAGCAAGGTCTGCGGCAGCGTGGCCTCCGGCCGAAGTGCCACCGCCTGGCGGAACGCCGCGGCGGCGCCGGCACGATCGCCGCCTTGCAGGGCAAGCTCGCCCTGCATCAGCAGCAGGTCCAGATGCGGCGTATGCCGCGCCAATGCGGTGGCCAGCGCCACGCGCGCATCGCCAAAGCGTCCCTGCGTGTACAGCGAGCGGGGCCAGGCGATATTGCTGAAGACGTTGTCCGGATCCAGCTGGAAGATCTTCGCGAAGCGCGCGTCCGCGGCGGCGCTGAAGCCGAGCAGTTCGAGTTCGCGCGCCACCTGCGTGTCGCGAAAGCGCACCCGCGGAGCATCGGCCGGCACCTGCAGATTCATGCGCAAGGCGTCGGCCAGCCGGCCTTTCTCCTGATAGAGATAGGCCACCGACGCGCGGGTGGCATGGTCCGCCGGATTCAGCGCGATGGCGTGGTCATAGCTGGCGATCGCATCGTCGATGCGGCCGGCGCAATCCTGCGCGTAAGCCAGCGACGCCCAGGCAGCGGCGTTGTGCGGGTCGCGCGCCAGCACGCGGCGCGCCATCGCATGGCCCTGCTCGATGTCGGCACGGCTGCCATTGAACAGGCACGCCCGCGCGCTGGATGCACGACTGAGGCCGAGCATGGCGTCGGTGTCGTCGGGATTGGCCTGCAGGGCCTGTTGGTAGAGCGACAGCGCGCGTTCGTTGTTCTCGGCCTGGCCGATGGCCGCGTAGTAGGCGGCGCGGCGCACCAGCGGACTGCGCAGGTCAGGCGCCCCCGACCGCGACGAGGCGAGCCAGAAGCCGGCGCCGGCAAGCACCAGCATGAGCGCGCCACCGGCGGCAAGCCAGCGTCGGCGCGGCTTGCGACCCTCGCCTGCGGGCTCCGGCGCACTGCACAGTTGATAGCCCTTGCCGCGCACCGAGCGGATGTAGCGCGGTTGCCGGCTGTCGTCGCCGAGCGCCTGCCGCAGCAGCTTCACGCGTTGGGTTACGGTTTCCTCGTTGACCACGGCGGGCGCCCAGACCTCGGTCATCAGCGTGTCGATGTCGACCACCGCATCGCCGCTGGCAAGCAGGCAGGCAAGCAGGCGGAAATTGAGGCCGCTGACGTTCAGCGCGACACCGTCGCGCGTGACCCGCTGGCTGGCCGTGTCGACGATCAGGTCGAGCAAGCGCAGCCTGGTCACGCTGGGTCAGGCTCCCGCCGGGATGAACAACAACAAGGCGACGCCGAATGCGATGCGGTACAGCGCGAACGGCGTGAAGGTGTGGCTGCGGATGTAGCCGAGCAGCCATTTCACCGCGACGAAGGCAACGATCGCCGAGACCACGAAGCCGACCAGCAACGCGGTCCAGTCCTCGTGCGCGGCGCCGCCGTTCTTCAGCACCTTCAGCAGCTCGTAGCCGGTGGCGGCGTACATCGTCGGAATGCCGACCAGGAAGGCGAACTCGGTGGCGGCGGCGCGGTTGCTGGTACCGAACAGCATCGCGGCGAAAATGGTGGCGGCCGAGCGCGAGGTGCCGGGGAAGATGCCGGCGACCATCTGCGCAATGCCGACCAGGATTGCCACCTTCCAGGTCACCTCGCGGCGATCGGGCTGGCGCGCGGCCATCTGTTCGGCGCCGATCATCCACAGGCCGCCGATCACCAGCGCCCACGCGATCGGCGTCACCGTCTCGGGCAGCTTGAAGTTCATCTTCACCGCGATGAAGCCGAGCACCGCGGTGATCAGGAATGCCACCAGCAGTTTCAGCAGGTAGTCGCGGTTGGCCGGGTCGCGCCACTGCGTCAGCAATTGCCAGATGCGCTGCCAGTAGATCAGCGTCACCGCGAGGATCGCACCGGCCTGGATGCCGATGTTGAACAGGTCCGAACGCGCGCCCAGGCCGAGCTTCTCGGCGATCAGCAGGTGGCCGGTCGAGGAGATCGGCAGGAATTCGGTGATGCCTTCGATGATGCCGAGCAGGATGACGTGGAGCAGGTCGATCACGGGCAAGTCCGTTGTGTGGATGAGATGTTGCCGGCCTGCCGTTGGCCGGTGCCGGGCGCCATAGCTTACGGGTTTTGCCGGCGCCCTGGCGTGGCCATGCCCGGCTTCGGCATCGGACGCGGCGCGCACCGGAACAGTGCAAGCGTGTCGGGCGGGCGCGTGCTGCTGGTGCGAATGCCCTGCTCGGGCAAGCCTCGCGATGGCCGCGATCGGGCTGCAGCAACGCCCGCGCCCGCTGGCACGCCGCTTGCTGAAGTGGCTTGAGGGGGGTCGCTAAGCGGCGCCTCACGAAAAGGCTGATGGACGTCTGGACGTCCATCAGCCTCACCCACCGCAACCAGGGGAACGGGCTCATGAAGCGAAGCTGGATGGCAGTACGGGCTCTATCAGCGTTGGGCATGGCATCCATCGTGTTGCCGGCACGGGCGGCCGAGGCGCCGGCCAGCAGCTGGGTAGGCAATGCCGGCGTGGTCAGCGACTACCTGTTCCGCGGCATCTCGCAGACCAATCGCAAGCCCGCCGTGCAGGCGGGGCTCGAATTCGACCACGCCAGCGGCTGGTATCTCGGCGGCTGGGGCAGCAATGTCAGCTGGCTGTCCGACGCCTCAAGCCCGGCGGCGCCGATTTCCAGCAGCGTGGAGCTCGATCTCTACGGCGGCTATCGCGGCAGCCTCGGCGGCGACTGGAGCTACGACGCCGGCATCTACCGCTACCAGTATCCCGGCAGCTATCCGGCGGACTTCACCCTGCCAAACACCACCGAGGTCTACGCCGCGCTGGCCTGGAAAGGTGTCTCGCTGAAGTACTCCTGGGCGCTCACCAATCTGTTCGGCTATGCCGCCAGCAAGCACAGCGACTACCTCGACCTGTCCTGGAACCGCGAATTTGCCCCCGGCTGGCTGCTGAACGCGCATGCCGGTCGCCAGCGGGTGCAGAACACCTCGGCCGCTTCGTACACCGACTGGAAGCTGGGGGTGACGCGCAACTTCAGCGGCGGCTGGTCGGCGGCGCTGGGCTGGTACGACACCAACGCGCGTCGCGCGACCTATACCAATGCTGCCGGCCACTACCTGGCGCGGGCCACCGCCGTGCTGACGCTGGCCAAGTCGTTCTGAACAACGTCCACCCGGAGCCACCCATGAAAATGATCACCAGCATCATTCGCCCCTACAAGCTCGACGAGGTGCGCGATGCACTGGCCCGCACCGGCGTGTCGGGCATCACGGTCACCGAAGTACGCGGATTCGGTCGCCAGAAAGGGCATACCGAGCTGTATCGCGGCGCCGAATACGTCGTCGACTTCCTGCCCAAGCTCAAGGTCGAGGTGGTGGTGCCCGACGAGCTGCTCGACGCGGTGCTGGAGGACATCCAGCAGGCCGCGCGCACCGGCAATGTCGGTGACGGCAAGGTCTTCATCACCAGCGTGGATCAGGTGATCCGCATCCGAACCGGCGAACTCGACGCCGACGCCCTGTGAACCATCCACGCGAGGTTGCCATGAAAGATTCCAAGCTGTTCCGCGTCATCCGTACGGGATTGCCCTTGCTGCTGGGCCTGGTCGCGCCGATGCTGCATGCCGAGGCGGTGGTGCCGGTGGTCGACAAGGGCGACGTGGCGTGGATGCTCACCTCGACCCTGCTGGTGCTGCTGATGACGGTACCGGGACTGGCGCTGTTCTACGGCGGCCTGGTGCGTTCGAAGAACGTGCTGTCGGTGTTGATGCAGGTGATGACGGTGTTCTCGCTGCTGCTGCTGCTGTGGGTGGCCTACGGCTACAGCCTGGCGTTCAGCGGCGGTGGCGCGCTGATCGGCAATTTCGACAAGGTGTTCCTGCGCGGCGTCACCAAGGACACGCTGGCGGCCACTTTCAGCGCCGGGGTGTCGCTGCCGGAATACGTGTTCGTGGCGTTCCAGGCCACCTTCGCCGGCATCACCGGGGCGCTGATCGTGGGTTCGTTCGCCGAGCGCATGCGCTTCCGTGCGGTGCTGCTGTTCGCGGCGATCTGGTTCACCTTCGCCTATCTGCCGATCGCGCACATGGTCTGGTACGGGCCGGACGGTTACCTGTTCGCGAAAGGCGCGCTGGATTTCGCCGGCGGTACCGTGGTGCACATCAACGCGGGCGTGGCCGGTCTGGTCGGCGCGTATCTGGTCGGGCCGCGGCTGGGTTTCGGGCGCGAGCCGATGAAACCGCACAACGTCACCTTCACCATGGTCGGTGCGGCGCTGCTGTGGGTGGGCTGGTTCGGCTTCAACGCCGGCTCCAACCTGGAGGCGAACTCGGGTGCGGCGCTGGCCTTCGTCAACACCTTGCTGGCCGCGGCCGCGGCGGTGCTGGCGTGGCTGGTGGCCGAGTCGCTGCTGCGTGGTCATGCGTCGATGCTGGGCGGCGCTTCCGGTGCCGTCGCCGGCCTGGTCGGCATCACTCCGGCCTGCGGCACGGTGGGCCCGCTGGGCGCGATCGTGATCGGCGTGCTGGCCAGTCTGTGCTGTGTGTGGGGCGTCACCGGACTGAAGCGCCTGTCGCGCGCCGACGATGCGCTGGATGTGTTCGGCGTGCACGGCATCGGCGGCATCGTCGGTGCGCTGCTGACCGCGGTGTTCACCGCGCCCGCGCTGGGCGGCACCGGTGCGGCGAACTTCGCGATCGGCCACCAGCTTGGCGTGCAGGCACTGGGCGTGGCGATCACGGTGGTCTGGAGCGGGCTGGTTTCGGTGCTGGCCTACTTCATGGCCAAGGCCGTGTTCGGCCTGCGGGTGCCCTACGATGCCGAGCGCGAGGGGCTGGACATCACCACGCACGGCGAAAGCGCCTACGATGTCTGAGCGGTTCGCCGGGGACGCCATGAGCGTGCGATGATGGTGCAACGTGCCACCTTCATTGCACCATCATGTGGCATTCGGGCTCGTCCGGTAGGCCGGACGAGCCCGAATGCCCCCGTCCCGCAATGCTCCCGGCCATTGGCACGGGCCTTGCCTCCACCAGTCCATCATTCATCGCCGAGGTTGCTCCATGTCTGCCAACAAAGTGCTCGACCTGATCCAGGAACATGACGTCGAGTTCGTCGACTTCCGCTTTGCCGACATGCTCGGCGTGCACCACCATGTCACCTTCCCGGCCCACGCGATCGACGAGTCGACCTTCGAGGACGGCAAGATGTTCGACGGCTCCTCGATCACCGGCTGGAAGGGCATCAACGAGTCGGACATGATCCTGCTGCCCGACCCGGACACCGCCCACCTCGACCCGTTCAGCGCGCACCCGCAGCTGATCCTGCATTGCGATGTGCTGGAGCCGAGCACCATGCAGGCCTACGGCCGCGACCCGCGCTCGATCGCCAAGCGCGGCGAGGCGTTCCTGAAATCCACCGGCATCGCCGACACCGCGTTCTTTGGTCCGGAGCCCGAGTTCTTCATCTTCGACTCGGTGCGCTGGCAGAACGATCCGGGCCGCGTGTTCTACGAGATCGGCTCCGAGGAAGCGGCGTGGTCGTCGCGCTACAAGTACGACGGCAACAACACCGGCCACCGCCCGGGCGTGAAGGGCGGCTATTTCCCGGTCAGCCCGGTCGATTCGCTGGGCGACCTGCGCGCCGACATGTGCAAGGTGCTCGAATCGCTCGGTCAGAAGGTCGAAGTGCATCACCACGAAGTGGCGAATGCCGGCCAGTGCGAGATTGGCGTGCGCTTCAACACGCTGGTGAAGAAGGCCGACGAACTGATGACGATGAAGTACGTCATCAAGAACGTGGCGCACCAGAACGGCAAGACCGTTACCTTCATGCCCAAGCCGCTGGTCGGCGACAACGGCAGCGGCATGCACGTGCACCAGTCGCTGGCCAAGAACGGCGAGAACCTGTTTGCCGGCGATCTGTACGGCGGCCTCAGCCAGACCGCGCTGTGGTACATCGGCGGCATCTTCAAGCATGCCCGCGCGATCAATGCGTTCGCCAACTCCACCACCAACAGCTACAAGCGCCTGGTGCCGGGCTTCGAGGCGCCGGTGATGCTGGCCTACTCCGCGCGCAACCGCTCGGCCAGCTGCCGCATCCCGTACGTGGCCAGCCCGAAGGGCCGCCGCATTGAAGTGCGTTTCCCCGATCCGATGAACTCCGGCTACCTGGTGTTCACCGCGCTGATGATGGCCGGCCTGGACGGCATCATCAACAAGATCGACCCGGGCGCGCCGGCCGACAAGGACCTCTACGACCTGCCGCCGGAAGAAGAGAAGAACATCCCGCAGGTCTGCTCCAGCCTCGACGCGGCGCTGGAAGCGCTGGACAAGGATCGCGACTTCCTCAAGGCCGGCGGCGTGTTCACCGACGACTTCATCGATGCCTACATCGAAGTGAAGATGAAGGAAGTCACCAAGTACCGCGCCAGTACCCACCCGCTGGAATTCCAGATGTACTACTCGCTGTAAGAGCGATAGCCATGGGGTGAAGACAACGGGCGCTGCGGCGCCCGTTGTCATGTTTAAGGCTGCGCCGCTGACGAGGATCTGCTTGCCGGCCGCGTGGTCGGCGACCGGCGCGCGTCAGCCTGGTCCGGCCGGAAGATCGCCGGCGGCGATCAAGGCTGCGACCGCCTCCTGGATGGCGGCCAGGCTGGTATGGCGCGGCTGGAAACCGAGGCGCTGGCGCGCCTTCTCCATCGACATGCAGGGGCTGCGCGCGATGTGTTCCCAGGCGTGCTCCGCATGCTCGGGGGTCTGCCCGGCCTTCCACGCGTCGAAAGGCTGGAAGCGGATCTTCGGCTCCCGTCCGAACCAGCGGTACATGGCCTCGGCGTAGCCACGCAGGTTCAGCGCCTTCTCCGCGACCACATTGAACGTCTCCCCGATGGAGGCAGGCCGGTTGGCCATCGCGCGCATGACAAATTGCGCGATGTCATCCGCGTGCACGTGGTGGAGGGTTTCCAGGCCGAAGTTCGGCAGCGCGATTTCCTCGCCGCGTGCGATGCGCGCGAACACCTCCAGGTCGAGATTGCCGCAGGGACCGATCGGCGCCCAACCGGGCCCGACGATATGGCCGGGCCGGAACACCGTCGCCGGGAAACCGGTGCGGCGGGACTCGTGCAGCAGCCACGCCTCGGTGGCCGCCTTGTTGATGCCGTAGTCGCCGAACGGATTCGTTGGCTCGCTTTCATCGACCGGTATCGCCGCTTTGTGGCCGTACACCCAGATGGTTCCGCAATGCAGGAAATGCTCGACCTTGCCGCGCAGAGCGTGCACCAGTCGCTGCGTGCCGGGCAGGTCGAACGCGATCAGGTCGACGACGATGTCCGGGCGCAGCTCGACCACGCACGCGGCAAACCTTCCCGATCGCTCTTCGACCGTGCGGTCGATCGTCACCTGTTCCACGGAGCGCCAGGCCGGATGCGGGCGGTACGGCGTGGATTGGCCGCGGCTGATGTTGACCACGTCGTGGCCTTGTTCCACCAGCGCGGGAATCAGATAGGCGCCAATGTGCCCGCTGCCTCCGATGACGACGATTCGAGACATGCATCCTCCAGGTAGTCGGGCAAGTGGTGTTGTCGAAGTGAGCCGCCGCCGTCCGCAGTGGGCCGCTCGCGCCCGCCGGATCATCGCGCAATCGCGGCGGCAAGTGACAGGGGCTGCCGCCCTCGAGCAATGGACCGGCACCCGCGGCTGGCCGGCCGCGGGCGACACGGCGATGGCGCGCCATGGGCGAGGCGCGCGCCGCCCCCGCATGCGCCGCCCTGCCGACCCTGCGCCTTTGACGTCGAAATGTTGCATCGCAGCCACTTCGATTTCAATGTGGTCATGTGGATCGCGTAAATAGTAATATTTATCATAAAGTTGTACGCGATATCCCCGTGATTTCTCCCGTGCTGCCATGCAAGTTGACACCGGTGACAATGAATCCCAATCTGATGCCGTTCCGGTGCGGGGAGGCACAGTGGACTTGGCAATCACCCATTCCGATCTATCCATTCGCGTCGCGGCGTTGCCCTTTCTGGCGGCCGACGTGGGCGGCACGTTTGCCCGCGTCGCCTTGATGCAGGCGCCCCAAGACGGCGCGCGCGAGCCCGAAGTGCTGGCCTATCGCAAGCTCGCCTGTGCGGAGTTCGACGGGCTGGCGGCGCTGTTGCAATCGTTCGTGGACAGCGACGCCAATACCGGCGTGCGGCACTGCGTGCTCGCCTGCGCCGGCCACCTGAAGGACGACGAGGTGTTGAACGACAACTCGCCCTGGCCGATCCATCTGGCGCCGCTGCGCCAGTCGCTGGCGCTGGACGAGATCGCCGTCCTCAATGACTTCGAGGCCCTGGGCTACGCACTGGGCAACGGGTCGGCCAATGGCTCCCGGCTGCTGTGCGGACCGGCGGTGCGGACCGATGATGGCCCGGTGCTGGTGATCGGACCCGGCACCGGCCTGGGCGCGGCCGTGCGCTTGCCCGCCGCGGCAGGCGGCCACGTGCTGGCGACCGAAGCCGGCCAGATGGATTTCGCCCCCGGTTCGATCCGCGAACGCGAGCTGCTCGCCCACCTGGCACCCCACGGCGGCTACGTGGCGTACGAACGCATCGTGTCCGGCCCCGGCCTGCTGACTTCCTATGCGGCCCTGTGCGCCATGCGCGGAGAAACGCCGCGGCTGGCTACGCCCGGCGAAGTCACCGCCGCGGCCGCGGCCTGCAGCGACGCGCAGGCGGTGGAAGCCGTGCAGCTCTTTTGCGCGGCGCTGGGAAGTTTTGCCGGGAGCCTGGCGATGACCTTCATGGCCACCGGTGGCGTGTATCTGGCCGGTGGCTTTCTGCATTCGATGTTCGCGTTGCTCGAGCACAGCGCGTTCGAAGAGCGCTTCCTGCACGGACGCAGCGTGCGCGCATTCCTTTCGCAGGTTCCGGTGTGGGTCACCGAACACGGCCGCCACGGCGTGCTCGGTGCGGCCCAGTGGTATCTCAGGCGTGGCGTGCCCCAGGCGGCGCGGCAGGCATCAACCTAAGAGGTAAGGCACATGTCCACCCTACATCGCAGACACCCCTTGTCCCTGGCCGTATCGATGTCCCTGCTGGCGGCGGTGGCGACCTCGGCGGCGGCATCCCCGCGCCCCGGCACGCCGACGGGTGCCGCCGCGCCGCAAGACACGCCGGCAACGCCCGCGCCCGACACCGGCAAGGTCAAGCCGGCGAAGAAGAACAGCGCGGCAGACAAGGACGCGAAGAATGCGGTTGCGCTGTCTGCGGTCAACGTCGTCGGCGTGCGCGCCTCGCAGATGCGCGCGATCGAACTGAAGCGCCAGGCGCCGAACATCCAGGACAGCATCACCGCCGAGAGCATCGGCCAGTTGCCCGACGTGACCATCACCGATGCGTTGCAACGCGTCACCGGCGTGCAGATCAATCGCGACGCCGGCGTGGGCACCACGGTCGACGTGCGCGGCCTGCCCGAAGTGGGCACCATGTTGAACGGCGAAGCGTTCATCACCGCCGACCAGATCGACTCGCAACAGCCCGACTTCACCATGCTGCCGGCCACGCTGTTCCATGGCGTGGACGTGATCAAGTCACCCACCGCCAGCACCACCGACGGCGGCATCAGCGGCGCGCTCGACCTGCACACCTATCGCCCGTGGGACCTGCCCAGCGGTTTCACCTACAGCTACTCCGCCAACGGCGAGCGCGGTCGGACCAGCAGCAAGTGGGGACCCGAGGCCAACGGCCTGATCTCGTTCAACGATGAAGGTCGCTGGGGCCTGCTGGTTTCCGCCGACTATTCCGACACCACGCGCTCCAACTCGAACGAGGGCCTGGACCAGTACGGCGTGGTGCTGAACGGCGAAAACGCGGCCAGCGCGGGCGGCTACAACGGCTTCCTGACCCCGTGGAACGGCGCGCCGATTCCTCCGCAGATCGTGCAGAACCCCGACGGCAGCGTCGACGTCAACGGCGACGGCAAGTCCAACGGCGTGTTCATGGGCAGCCAGAACATCGGCCTGTACGACATCACCACCCAGCGCAAGCGCAAGTCGGCCAGCGCCTCGTTCCAGATGGACCTGGGCAGCGGCTTCACCTTCACCAGCGACTACTTCTACGCGAACCAGAAACAGTTCGACCGCAACGTCGGCATCCAGATCAACTCCACCAACTGGCAGGGCGCGACCTACGTGCCGCTGCAGTCGCGCGACACCGGCAGTCCGGTCGCCGGTTCCTACGGCACGCCCGAGCCGGGCTGGGACGGCAGCCACCTGTACACCACCCAGGTCTATCAAAAATGGCCGGGCGACGTGGAATCGTTCTCGCAGATCACCCGCAAGGATTCCACCGCGAAGAACTTCAACGCGCAGCTGGATTTCGACGACGGCGGGCCGTTCACGGCAAGCCTGCGAGGCATTCACGACACCGCGCGCCAGTCGAACGTCGAGACCGACATCAACATCTCCAATTCCGATGGCGGCCTGTGGTCCAACGTGCTGAAAGACGGCGTGCCCGATGACGCCGTGCCACCCGGCACCTACATCTTCCCCGACCAGCTCGGCGGCAACCGCGTATTCAATGCCAACGGCATGCCGCAGAACACGGTGCCGGTCACCGCCGACCTGCGTGGCCGCTACCTGACGGTGGGCCTGCCTTCGTCGCTGGCCAACCAGTTCGCCGACCCCAACGGCTGGACGATGAAGACGCTGGAGTCGTCCGGCGACTACGACCGCAAGGTCGCCCTCAACGTGCTGCGGCTCGATGGGCACTACGCCTTCGACAACGGCATCAAGCTGGATTTCGGCGTGCGCAACAGCATCCGCCACGCCGACAACATCGGCTACACGCTGGTCACGCCGGTGTACGCCGGCATGGGCGCCAGCGACCCGAACGGATGCCTGGTGCGTTACGTCGGCGCCGACGTGGTGTTGAACAGCGGCTCGTGCACCGCCGGCAACGATCAGGGCTATTTCCGTGCCGGCCCGATCTCGGCCTTGCAGATTCCCAACACGCCCGGACCGCTGGCCGACAACTGGAAGAAGTACAGCAATCTGCTCGGTTCGGGGATCACCTTCTGGGCGATCGATCCGCATGCGATGGACAACCCCGAGGCCTACTGGAAATCGCTGTATCCGCAGACCCAGCGCCAGGGCGAGCCCGGCACCACCTGGGCGGTGGGCATCAAGGAAACCTCGGCCTACCTGCAGGCCAATTTCGACGGCAGCCTGGGCAACATGCCGTACAGCGCCAACGTCGGCATGCGCGTGATCCGCACCAACCTCGGCGTCACCCAGCGGCTCAGCGGCGACCCGGGCGCGTACGGCACCGAGCCCGCCGATATCGGCGCGCAGGTCACCCGACGCAGCTACAAGGACTATCTGCCGGCGGCCAACTTCGCGCTGGATCTCACCGACAGCCTGAAGTTTCGCCTCGGCTTCTCCAAGAACATGATGCCGCTGGACCTCAGCACCTGGGGCGGCGGGCTGCAGCTGAACTATTCGCTGGTGGAAACCCCGCAGGGCCCGTTGTTCCGCGTGGCGGCCGGCAGTTCCAGCGGCAACCCCAAGCTCGACCCGTGGCGCTCGAAGAACTACAACGCCTCGCTCGAGTACTACGTCAACCCCACCAGCATGCTCAGCCTCGCGCTGTTCCGCATCAACGTGCAGAGCTTCATCAAGAGCGGCAGCGTCATCGACTGCACCCTGCCGGACGAGGATGGCGTGGTGCGCAATCACTGCGTCACCATCAGCGAGCCGATCCAGGGCACCGGCAACAGCATCCACGGCATGGAGTTCGACTATCGCCAGGGCTTCACCTTCCTGCCCGGCATCCTGTCCAGGACCGGCATGGAAATCAACGCGACCTACGCGCCGAGCAACTCGGGCGCCACCGACCTGGCCGGGCACAAGATCCCGTTCCAGGACAATTCGACCAAGTCCGGCAACTTCATCCTGTGGTACCAGGACGACCGCTTCCAGGCTCGCGTCGCCTACAACTACCGTTCGCGCCGCGCGGTGTCGGAGGACGTCGGCGGCATCACCGGCATGGAGATGTACGAGGCGCCGCAGAAGTATCTGGACGCGTCGGTCTCGTACAAGATCGCCAAGACCGCCGAAGTGTTCGTGGACGGCACCAACCTCACCAACGCGTACCAGCGCTACTACCTGGTGTGGCCCGACCAGCCGGCGCATTCGAACTTCTCCGAACGCATGTTCATGGTCGGCATCCGCGGTCAGTGGTGATCGCAACAGCGGCTTCCGCCTCCGTGCCTGCCGCGGCACGGGCGCGGCAGGCTGCACGATTGAGGCCATCCTGCCGAAGGTGCTTGCTGCACCGGCAAGCCGGCGCCACGCAGATACCATTCCATCCACCACCTAGCCGCGTCGCACGACGCCAGGGCTGACATGCAGGCCAACAGCACACAATCCGCCCGCGGCAGCAGCTTCCATCGCTCGATCGGCCTGTTCACCGGCACCGCGATCAACATGACCCAGATGTGCGGCATCGGGCCATTCATCACCATCCCGATCATGGTCGCCACGATGGGCGGGCCGCAGGCGGTGATCGGCTGGATCGTCGGCGCCATCCTGGCGATCGCCGACGGCATGGTCTGGGCCGAGCTGGGCGCGGCCATGCCCGGCTCCGGCGGCACCTACGTCTACCTGCGCGAAGCGTTCCAGTACCGCACCGGCAAGCTGATGCCGTTCCTGTTCATCTGGACCGTGCTGCTGACGATCCCGTTGCTGATGTCCACCGGCATCATCGGCATGGTCGAGTACCTGGGCTTCTTCTTCCCGCACCTGGGCTGGTGGCCGGTGCATCTGATCAGCCTGCTGGCGACGGCCCTCGTCACCCTGCTGCTGTACCGGCGGATCGAATCCATCCGCGTGATCACCATTGCCTTGTGGGTGATCATGCTGCTGTCGGTCGTCGGCGTGTCGGCGGCGGGCTTCTCGGATTTCCATGCCAGCTACGCCTTCAGCTATCCGGCCGGCGTGTTCGGCGGCCATTTCTTCGTCGGCCTCGGCGCGGGTCTGATCATCGGCATCTACGACTACCTCGGCTACTTCACCACCGCCTACATGGGCGACGAGCTGCGCGACCCGGGCCGCACCATGCCCGGCTCGATCATCATCTCGGTGATCGCGATGATGTTCGTCTACCTGATCCTCAACATCAGCGTGCTCGGCGTGGCGCCGTGGCAGGAGATCGCCCACTCCACCTCGGTGGCGTCGCTGGTGGTGGAGCACAGCTGGGGCCACATGGCGGCCGCGGTGATGACCCTGCTGATCATCGTGACCGCGTTCGCCTCGGTGTTCGCCGGCCTGCTCGGCGGTTCGCGCGTGCCGTTCCAGGCGGCGCACGAAAAGGTGTTCCTGTCGGTGTTCGGCAAGCTGCACGCGAAGCACGGCTTTCCGCACGTGGCGCTGCTGACGATGGGCGTGCTGACGGCCGTCGGCACCTTCTTCGACCTGACCGAAGTCATCAACATGCTGCTGGCCGCGACCATCATCGTGCAGTTCATCGCGCAGATCGCCGCGCTGGTGGTGCTGCGCCAACGCCAGCCGGGGCTGCACCGGCCGTACCGGCAGTGGCTGTATCCGGTGCCGTGCGTGATCGCGCTGGTGGGCTGGATCTACGTCTATGTGTCGGCGTCCACCTTGTCGCTGATCCTGTCCGGCATCTGGATCGTCGCCGGCCTAGTGGTGTTCGCGATCTGGGCGAAGGTCAACCGCTCCTGGCCGTTCGCGCCACTGGAAATCCGTGAAGCCTATCTTGAGAAGGACTGACGCCATGCGCCTCCTGGCCACCTCCGTGTTCCTATCGATGATCGCGCTGGCCGCCTCGGCGGCCGTGCCGACTGCGCGCAGCGGAACCTTCGCGCCCACGCGGGTGGACGCTGGCGTCGGCGTCACCACCGCCGTGGCCGGCTGGCAGATCCAGGCCAGCGACAAGGCGCAGGAAGGCGGCGCCGAGATTTCCAGCGCTGGCTACGCCACCCAGGGCTGGTACCCGGTCAGCGGCCGCGCCACGGTGATGGCGGGCTTGCTGGAAAACGACGCGTACAAGGATGTGTTCTACAGCGACAACCTGCGTGCGGTGCAGGCGCCCGACGCCAGCGGCACGCTGTTCGTGAACCCCTGGTGGTATCGGACCGAGTTCGTCCTGCCCGCGGTGAAGCACGGGCGGCACACCCTGCTGCACACCAACGGCATGATCGCCAGTGCCGACGTGTGGGTGAACGGGCATCTGGTCGCCGACCACGTCACGGTGGCCGGCGCCTATCCCGTGCACGAGCTCGACGTGACGCCGTGGGTGCACGCGGGCAGCAACATCCTCGCGCTGCGCGTGCATCCGGACGACCCGCGCCGCAGCCTGTCGATCGGCTGGGTCGACTGGAACCCCACGCCGCCGGACAACAACATGGGCCCGTGGCGCGGCGTGGACATCGTGCAGAGCGGACCGGTGCAGCTGCGCTTTGCGCATGTGACGCCCGCGCTGTCGCTGCCCCATCTCGCGCACGCCGCGCTGACCGTGAAGGTGGAGGCGCGCAATCTCGATACGGTGGCGCACGAGGCGACGATCACCGGCACGGTGGCCGGCGTTTCGCTGCAGCGGACGATCCACCTCGCCGCCGGCGAAACGCAGACTGTCGCGTTCACGCCGAAGACCGATCCCGGCCTCGAGCTCAGCCATCCCAACGTCTGGTGGCCCATCGGCATGGGCGCCCATCCGCTGTACGCGCTGCAGCTGGCGGCCAGCGTCGATGGCGCGACGTCCGATAAAGCCGGCGCCACGTTCGGCATCCGCAGCGTCAGCTCCCGGCTGACCAAGCAGGGCTATCGCCAGTTCCTCGTCAACGGCATGCCGATCCTGATCCGCGGCGGCGGCTGGGCGCCGGACATGTTCCTGCGCGACGATCCCGCGCGCATGGAGGCCGAGTTCAGCTACGTGCGCAACCTCGGGCTCAACACCATCCGCAGCGAGGGCAAGCTGGAAAGCGCGCGCTTCTACGAGCTGGCCGACCGCGACGGCATCATGATCCTGGCCGGCTGGGAATGCTGCGACAAATGGGAGTCGGCCGCCAAGACCGGCGGCGCGCCATGGGATGCGGCGGACATGAAAGTGGCGCAAGACTCGATGGCCAGCGAAGCGCGCCTGCTGCGCAACCATCCGTCGGTGATCGGCTTCCTGATCGGCAGCGACAACCCACCGCCGCCGCCCCTCGCGAAGATGTACGTCGACACCTTGCACGCCGAAGACTGGGCGCTGCCCATCATCGCGGTGGCCACCGACAAGGCCACCGCCGAGACCGGGCCGTCCGGCATGAAGATGACCGGGCCCTACGCCTGGGTGCCGCCTTCCTACTGGTACGCCGACCAGCTGGGTGGCGCGTTCGGCTTCAACTCCGAAACCAGCGCGGGCGCCGACATCCCGCGGCTGGAAGACCTCACCCGCATGCTGTCGCTGCAGGAACAGGAAGCGCTGTGGAAGCATCCCGAGCTGCGCCAGTATCACGCCGCCGCCGACTGGTCGACGTTCTCCAGCATCGCGCCGTTCGCCACGGCGCTGGCCAAACGCTATGGCGCGCCGAAGAGCCTCGCCGACTATGTGGCCAAGGCGCAGCTCGACAACTACGACAACACCCGCGCCCAGTTCGAGGCGTACAACGCGCACATGGATGCGGCCAACCCCTCGACCGGCGTGATCTACTGGATGCTCAACAACGCCTGGCCGTCGCTGCACTGGCATCTGTACGACTACTACATGAATCCGGCCGGCGCGTACTTCGGCGCGAAGAAGGCCAACGAGCCGGTGCACATCCAATACTCGTATGACACGCGCGACGTGGTGCTGGTCAACCAGACGCTCACCGACGCGCACGGCCTGCAGGCGCGCCTGCGCCTGCGCAACCTGGACGGCAGCGTGCGCTACGAGCGGCGCGTGCAGGGCATTGACCTGCCCGGCAACGGCACGCGGCAAGTGGCGACGCTGCCGGTGCCGGCCGGCCTGTCACCGACGTACTTCATCGAACTCGAACTCGCTTCCGCCGGTGGCCGTCCGATCAGCCGCAACGTGTACTGGCTCTCCGCCCAAGCGGACGCGCTCGACTGGGCGCATTCGAACTGGTACCTCACGCCGGTGACGCACTACGCGGACCTCACCGCATTGCAGTCCCTGCCGGCGGTGACCAGCGAGGTGCACGCGTCGATGCAGCATGTGGGAGCGGAAGAAACGGTCAGCGTGACCCTGACGATGCCTGCGTCGGCCAAGGGCGTGGCGTTGTTCCAGCACCTGTCGATCCGCCAGGCCGCTGGTGGCAAACTGGTGCTTCCTATCCTGTGGAGCGACAACGACGTGACCCTGTGGCCCGGCGAATCGCTGACCGTGACGGCGCGTTATGCAGGGCAGGGGGGCGCGGCACCGATCGTCGAGGTCAGCGGCTGGAATGCGCCCACGCGCAGCTTCCCGATCGTCGTGGAAGAAGGCGTGACTGCCGCGCAAGGAACGAAGCATTGAACCAGGACAGACCCGCATGGCGCGCGTGACCATCACCGACGTCGCCCGTGCCGTCGGCACCTCGAAGAAGACCATCTCGCGGGTGCTCAACAACGATCCGAACGTTAGCGCCGCCATGCGCCAGAGCGTGCTGGCCGCCATCGCGGAGCTCAACTACCGGCCGCTCACCTCGGCGCGCAGCCTGGCCACCAATCGCTCCTTCATGATCGGCCTGCTGTACGACAACCGCTCGCCCAGCTACATCATGGAGGTGCAGGCCGGCGTGCTGGAGGCGTGCGAGGCGCAGCACTACAGCATGATGCTGCAGCCGCTGGTATCGACCTCGCCGGACTTCGTCGAGCGGGTCGAGGATCTGCTGTCGCGCCAGCGGCCGGACGGACTGATCCTCACGCCACCGCTGACCGACCACCCGCAATTGCTTGACTGCCTGCGCCGGCACGACGTGCCGTTCGCCTCCATCGCGCCGCGCCATCCCGAGGGCTGCATCGGCGTGATGCTGCGCGAACGCGAAGCCGCCGCGGCGATGGTCGATCATCTGGTGGCGCTGGGTCACCGCCGCATCGCGCATATCATCGGCGATCTCGAACACGGCGCCGGCATCTGGCGCCTGGCCGGCTACCGCGACGGCCTCGCGCGGGCCGGGCTGCAGGAAGATCCGGCCTACATGATGCAGGGGCGCTTCTCGTTCGAGTCCGGTGTGGCAGCGATGCGCCAGTTGCTGGCACTGCCGCTGCGGCCGACCGCCGTGTTCGCCGGCGACGACGACATGGCCGTCGGCGCGATCTGGGCGGCGGCGGAGGCCGGCGTGTCGATTCCCGCCGAGATGTCGATCTGCGGCTTCGACGACACCACCATCGCGACCCAGGTCTGGCCGCCGCTGACGACGATCCACCAGCCGGTGCGCGAGATGGGTCGTCGCGCCACCGAGGAGTTGCTGCGGCGCGTGCTGAACAGGGGCGAGTCGAGCATGGTCGAGGTCGACTACCAGATGCGCATCCGCGCCTCGACCGCACCCGCGCCCGCACGCTAGTCGTCCGCTCGCGTACCATTCGATGGGCACCCCGGCCGGGCTGCCTGTCCCATCACATCGCTGATCCAGAGGAGTGCCTGCATGTCTGCACACGACGTCGCGAAGTCGGCCCGGAAGTTTCACTTCATCTCCGGCCTGCCGCGCTCAGGCAGCACCCTGCTGGCGGCGATCCTCAACCAGAACCCGCGTTTCCGCGCCGGCATGACCAGCCCGCTGGCCGACATCATGGGCATGGTGATGGCCGAGGCGAGCAGCAAGAACGACTTCTCGTTCGATGTCTCCGACGAGCAGCGCGTGGCGATGTTGCGCGGTCTGGTCGAGAATTTCTATGCAGCGCAGGCCGACGCCGGCGTCGTGTTCGACACCAGCCGCCTGTGGTGCAGCCGCATGCCGCTGCTGGGCACGCTGTTTCCCGCCGCCAAGGTCATCGCCTGCGTGCGCCCGTTGCCGTGGGTGCTCGACAGCATGGAGCGGCTGGTGCGCAACCAGCCGGTCAGCGTCAGCAAGGTGTTCCGCTTCGATACCAACACCACGGTGTACTCACGCGTGGAGGCGCTGACCGACCCGCGCGGGATGGTCGGTTTCGCCTACCAGGCGATCAAGGATGCGTTCTACGGGCAGTACGCGCCTGGTCATCTGCTGCTGCTGACGTACGAGAGCCTGGTGCGGAATCCTGCGGCGGCGATGCGTGCGGTTTATCAGTTTATTGGCGAGCCGTGGTTCGAGCATGACTTCGACAACATCGCCTTCCAGGCCGACGAGTTCGACGCCCGCGTCGGCATGCCCGGGCTGCATACGGTGCGCCCGAAGGTGGAACCCGTTGAACGCACCTCGATCTTGCCGCGCGAAATTTTTGCGCGCTTCGTCAATGAGTCGTTCTGGATGGATCCGAAGAACAATGTTAGTCAGGTGCCGATTGTGTAGGAGGCGTTGCCTGTTTTAGAGCAAGAGCGTTTCGTCCTCCTGCGGAGGTCGAGTGGCTTTCTCTTGAATGGCCAAGAGAAAGTCACCAAAGAGATGGCCAACCTCCTCGGCGCTTGCCGGGCTGCGCCCGACAAGTCCGTGAGCCGCGGCCGGGCTTTTCGACAGCACATCCATGTGCTGGCGAAAAGGAGTCGACATCGTGTCGACTCCCCTGCGGGCCTGTCGTCCACGGCTCACCGCCTCACAAGGGAGTGAACGTCAAAATCAACGGCAACAGCCAGAGCAACGGCGCTGAAGCGCAAGCGTGCTCAAGTTGTGAGTCATCGGTGGCAAGACAAGACCTGACGCTTTGGGGTCTGTTTGCGACAGACATGACGCTGCTGCACACTGGGAGCGATGGTCATTTTCGGCGAGATCGATTGCCGCTTCCATGGTCATGCGTTCCAACTCATCCTATTGAATGGAGACAACCGAATGACCCGCATCCTTTTCGTTGGCCAGAAGCCGGAGACGGTAGATTTCTCCGACCCGTCGCTTCCGCCGGGCTTTGATGCGGGCAAGATCAACGCCGGTATCGCCGTGGCTGTCACCAAGATCCAGGAACGCGGATGGCAAGGCGACACGTGCATGATCACACCCGATGAGGCCGGCGGGGCCATGCTTGAAAGACAGCTGAGCAGCGCAACTTACGACTGTGTCGTGATCGGCGGCGGGCTCAGGATTCCGCCAAAAGGCTTGGCCCTTTTCGAGACGGTGGTGAACATTGTCCATAAGGCAGCGCCAGGTGCCGTCATCGCATTCAACACGCGCCCGGAAGACACGGCCGACGCTGCTGCTCGCCAGCTCCGTCTTGCTTGACATACAGCTGACGTCGCTCGATCGGATGCTCCTGCGGGCGTGTCGTCCGCGGCTCACCGCCTCACAAGGGAAGTCGAGATCAAGATCTGGATCAGGTTCATTTCCTCACGGCCTTAAGTGAACCTGACCCCGATAGTTTTAGGCTGCGCGAAGCGATGTCGGAGCTGTACCGCGCTTTAGTGATCGACGGCGCATCGGCGGATGAGGCTGCGAGTCGCGCCAACCGAGAGCTAGACGACGATCAGCGGCTACGCTTCACCGAGGTTCTTGGGCTTATCCGGAGCTCCGTCGCCCAATCTATGGATCAATTTACTGGGGAAAAATTCAAGAGCTACCGGACAAGCATGATTGCCAGAGTCAGCTTGGAAAAGGGTCACCATGTGAGTCTCGGTGCTTCGGAGTTGAAGCGGATCATGTTCGATGCTCAAGTCAACGTGGTGCAGGCGACTATCGCTAAAATGCTTGCTTACGATCAGATTCCGAGCAATAGACAGCGTTTCGGCTTCGATGCTCGAGGGTTCGTGAAGGAAGAGCTGCGTCGGCAGCTGCGCAGATGAAAGCCGGGGTCACCATTTCGCACCAAAAACCCGGGCAAAACACGAGTCAGTGCCCAAAACCCGGTTCAGAGTCTGAGGTTTCCCCACGTTTTTATGCCGGCACTCCCAGTTGATCCAGCAGTTGTGCGCTGGGGTATCGTAACTGATCGATGAGTTCGCTCAAGCGCGTGCTCGACCATCGTCGCACAAGTGCCTCGCGACCCAGCCGCATGACCGAAACAGGGGTCACAGTGAACTTTCTTGGAGATTGCGCTGTGGAAACTCGACTCTGGCCCTGAGGTTTCCCCACGAATCTTCTCGCTCAATCAACACCTTGCGTGCGGACTGAGGGAACAGTGCGCGCATGATGCGGTCATTCCTCACGGGTTACGAAGCCAGAGGAGACCGCACCATGCACGC
>NZ_JALBWO010000044.1:0-129176 GCF_050026815.1 Rhodanobacter ginsengiterrae
AGTTCGCAGAGTCATTGATGTGGTTTCCTTCCAAGCCATGAAATAACACCTCCACCGCGCTAGAAATCAGCGGTGAGGTGTAACCCATGTCCTGGCACACCTGTTACCCATGTCCCCGGTCCAAACAGCCACACAGAGAAAGGTGGCTCGGCTGCCGCAGGCAGACGAAAGCCTTTGCTCTGAAGTCATGGATCGCTGCCGGCAACAACGTGATCCCGGAGCTTAATCGGCCTCGCGATCATCCTCGACAACGAGTTTCGTGCCGCGCGCCGCATACCTGCGCGCCACCACCGCGCATACCATCAGCTGCAACTGATGGAAGATCATCAGCGGCAGCACCAGCGCGCCGAGGCCGCCGAGCTGCCCGGCGAACAGGATCTTCGCCATCGGGATGCCGCTGGCCATGCTCTTCTTGGAGCCGCAGAAGACAATCGTGATTTCATCCTCGCGCGAAAATCCCAGCCGCCGTGCGGCCCAGGTCAGCGTCGGCATCACCAGCGCCAGCAGCAGGGCGCACAGCGCCAGCGTCGACAGCAGCGCGGAGATCGGCGTGTCGCGCCACAAGCCTTCGACCACCGCCGCGCTGAAGGCGGTGTAGACCACCAGCAGGATCGTGCCCTGGTCGGTGTAGCCGAGCACGGGCTTGTGCCGGTCGATCCAGCCGCCGATCCAGCGCCGCGCGACATGCCCCAGCGCGAACGGCAGCAGCAGCTGCAGCACGATGTCCAGCACGCCGTGCCATGACGCGCCGCCACCACGGGTGGCCAGCAGCAGGCTGACCAGCAAGGGCGTCAACGCGATGCCGATCAGGTTCGACATCGAGGCGCTGACCACCGCTGCCGACACATTGCCGCCGGCGATCGAGGTGAACGCGATGGAGGACTGCACGGTCGATGGCAGTGCACAGACGAACAGGATGCCGAGATAGAGGTCCGGCGTGAGCAGCGCCAGGCCGAGCGGCTTGAGCGTCAGCCCGAGCAGCGGGAACAGCACGAACGTACTGGCGAAAACGGTCAGGTGCAGCCGCCAGTGGGTCAGCCCCTGCATGATCGCCGCGCGCGGCAGCTTGGCGCCGTGCAGGAAGAACAGCAGCGCGATGGCTGCGTCGGTGATCCCGTCGAAGACTTGCGCGACATTACCGCGGCAGGGCAGCAGCGAGGCCAGGACGACGGTGGCGAGCAGGGCGAGGGTGAAACGGTCCGGCAGCAGGCGACGCGGTGACATGCCTTCGATTCAATCCATGCCGCATTGATCGCGGTGCTTTCGACGCCACCACAGCACCAGTCCGATCAGCACGAGCAGGCCGACCAGTGCCCACAGGCTGCTCTGGCCACGATGAATCCACTTCACCAGCCACGCGTGGTTGTCGGCGCCGAGGAAACCCAGATAGACCCAGAACGGCACGCTGATCAGCGCGGCGACAGTGTCGATCAGCAGGAAACGCGTGAACGACACGCGGTGGGTCATGCCGGCCGTGAGGTAGATGGTGGTGCGCATGCCGGGCAGGAAGCGGGCGAAGAACAGCATGCGGTTGCCGTAGCGCTGGAACTTGTCCTGTACCTTGCAATAGCGCGACGGGGTCAGGATGCGCGCCACGAAGCGCCACTTGAGAATCCGCGCGCCGTAATGGTGGCCCAGCAGGAAGATCGCGCAATCGCCCAGCAGCACGCCGAACATGGCCAGCGCCACCATCACATGCACGTTGGCGTAACCCAGCCCGGCGATCACGCCGCCGGCGACCAGGGTGATGTCTTCGGGCAGCGGCAGGCCGGCGCCGCAGATCATCAGCGCGATGAACACGGCGACGTAACCGTTCTCGGCGAAGATCCTGATCAGTTGTGGCAACAGATCCATCAATATTCCCGTGCGGCCTGCGAAATCCGCCAGGCCGAAGCGGTGCATGATCCCACACCCGCATTGTCACCTGCTGCCGGGGACAGCACGATACGCACGGCCTGCCGGTACATGCGGCACTTCATCGCAGTCACGCGGAGGCCACTGGCGGGCGCACGCGGGCGGCCAGCAGTTCGCGCAGCTCGGCTTTCTCGGCACTGTCCAGCGCCCTCTCGCGGCTCTTCGCGGTCAGTGCGTCGCGGCGCTGGGTGATCGCCTGGTCTTCCATTCGCGCCAGCGCATCGAAGAACTCGACGCTTTGGCTTTCCGGTTCGCCGACCGACAGCGCCGCCATCAGCTTCTGCAGCGACGGATATTCCGGGCGCTCGGCGAAGTGTTCCACCAGCATCGCCGGGTTGATGCCCGGGCGCGCGCGGGCCAGATCGAGCAATTCGGCGAGCAGCCCGACGCCGGGCTTGTCCAGGCGCAGGAAGCGATAGGGTTTTTCGACCTGGTCGGCCAGGCCCGGCTGGGCCAGCAGCAGCGAGATCGCGCTGCGCACCAGGCTGCGCTGTACCGCCGTCGGCCGTTGCATCGCGCGCTGGGCAGACGGGTCGGCCTGCAGCATCGCGCGCGCGCCACTGCGCTTCTCCAGCTCCTGTGCCATCAGGTCGCGGAAGGCGCCGTCGGGCAGCTTCGCGAGCAGCGGGCGGGCGCGCTCGGCCAGCCGGGCGCGGCCGTCGAGGCTGGCCATGTCGACGTCGTGCGACAGCTCGTTGAAGAAATAATCGGACAGCGGCATCGCCTCCTTGATGCGCTTGTCGAAACCCTCCTTGCCTTCCTTGCGCACCAGCGAATCCGGATCCTCGCCGTCGGGCAGGAACAGGAAATAGGCCTGTCGACCGTCGCGCAGGCGCGGCAATGCCGCCTCCAGCGCCTTCCACGCGGCGGCGCGGCCGGCGCGGTCGCCATCGAAACAGAACACCACGTCGGGCGCGGCGCGAAACAGCACCTCGGTGTGTTCCGGCGTGGTTGCCGTGCCCAGCGTGGCCACCGCGATCGGCAGCCCCGCCTGGTGCAGTGCGATCACGTCCATGTAGCCCTCGACCACCACGATGCGGACCAGGTTCTGGTTGGCCTGCTTGACCTGCCACAGCGCGAACAGCTCGCGGCCCTTGTGGAACAGCGGGGTCTCCGGGGAATTCAGGTACTTCGGCGATTGCTCGGCGCTCAGCACCCTGCCGCCAAAGGCGATCACTCTCCCGCGCCGGTCCAGGATCGGAAACATCAGCCGCTCGCGGAAGCGGTCGTACTTGCTGCCTTTCTCGTTGCTGGCGATCATGCCGGCCTCGTTCAGCAGCTCCAGCCGTCGCGGCGTGTTGCCGAGCGACTTCATCACGCCGTCGTAGCCGGCTGGGGCCCAGCCCAGCCGGAAGCGCTTGATCGTGTCCGCGTCCAGCCCGCGCTTCCTGCAATAGGCCTGGGCCTCGGGGTTGCGCGGCAGTTCGCCCTCGTACCAGAGCGCGGCCGCATCCAGCAGCGCGTACAGGTCGGTCTTGTCCTCGCGCGGCGCTGCCTCGCGGCCGCCTTCGCGCGGCACGGTCAGGCCGACGGTCTGCGCCAGTTCCTCGACCGCGTCGGGAAACTCCAGCCGGTCGTAGTCCATCAGGAACTTGATCGCGCTGCCATGCACCCCGCAGCCGAAGCAGTGGAAGAACTGCTTGGCCGGACTGACGTAGAACGACGGCGAGCGCTCGTTGTGGAACGGGCAGCAGGCGGTCCACTCGCGGCCGGCCTTCTTCAACGGCACCCGCCGCTCGATCACGTCGACGATGTCGACGCGGGCAAGCAGTTCATCGATGAAGCTGTCGGGAATCAGGCCGCGCATAAGCGCTCTAGTTTAGTCGGTCGGGGCCACGCCCGCCGGATGACGATTGCGCTAACCTCGGCCGGGGTCTCAGGGGGCATGTGACGACGATGACTGGACTGATCTTCCGTGCGGCGGCCGCCGCCGACGTGGCTGCCGCGGTGCCGCTGATCCACAGTTCCGGGCCGGCGGCGTTCGATTACGTCTTCGCGGTACCGGGTCTGGGTGATGCGCAGGTGTTCCTGCGCCGGGCCTTCGTCGACGGTGCGGGTGAGTTTGGCTGGCGCAACCACGTGGTGGGCGAACTGGACGGCGCAGTGGTCGCGGTCGGCGCGGGCTATGGCGGCGACACCAAGTGGCCGTTTACCCTGGCTGCGGCGCGGCAGATTCTGGGTCATTACGGCTGGCATGCCGCCGGCGTCATCGCGCGGGGCTTGCGCACCGAGTCGGTGATTCCGCCGCCGACCGGAACGATGTATTACCTGGGTCATCTGGGGGTGAGCCCGGCCTTGCGCGGCCAAGGCGTGGGCTCGGCCCTGGTCGCTCATCTGCTGAGCGCGCAGCCGGCAGGTGCGAGCGGGCCGGTCATCCTGGACGTGGCGATCAGCAACCCGGATGCGCAGCGCCTGTACCAGCGTCTGGGCTTCCAGGTGATCGCCGAGCGCCCGTCGACCCTGGCCAATGCGCAGGGTCGCGTGCCCGATCACCGGCGCATGCAATGGCAGGCGCCGGCCCAGGCGGGCTAGAAGAGGTGCAGCACGCCGACAAACACCAGCATCACCAGCAGGAACAGGATCACGAAACACGCGAACAGCACCTTGGCGATGGTCGCGCTGGCGCCGGAAACGCCGCCGAAACCCAGCCAGCCGGTGACCAGCGAGATGATGGCGAAAATGATGGCCCACTTCAGCATGTGTAGCTCCTGCAATGACGGTCATGCGCGGTGGAATCCACCGGCTCAGCGTGCTTTGTAGCGTCACGCGCGTGAATGCGATGCATCGCAAGGCTTGCCCGGGCGGGTTTGTCGCGGCAAGCTGCCCGGCCCGCCGATGGAGTGAGCAGTCGTGGTGATCAACGCGGTGATGATGGTGAAACAGCGGGCGATCGTGCGCGCCTTCGAGCGTGCGGCGGCGACCACGGTGGCCACCGCGTGCAGCCCCGGGCAGCTTGGGCTGAAGCAGGGCATGGCCTGGTACCCGCTGGTGCAGCACGCGGTGCTGCGCTGTCCGGCTGAAGGGCGTTATTTCCTCGACATGGCGAACTGGCAGCGGCTGCGCAAACGGCGCCAGCGCGTGGCGCTGGCGGTGATGGCGATCCTGTTCGGATTGCTGGCGCTGACGCTGTTGCTGCGACAAGGCTGACGACCTGTCGCAGCCATGGGGGCCGGGCTTCAGCCGGCCAGGCGAGTCTTGATCCGGCCCGACACTTTGCCCATGTCGGTGCGCCCGGCGGCCTTTTCCTTCACCGCCGCCACCACCTTGCCCATGTCGCGTGGCGAGCTGGCGCCGGTTTCGGCGATGGCGGCGGTGATCAGGGCGTCGATCTCCTCGTCGCCGAGCTTGGCCGGCAGGTAAGTCTCGATCACCACCATTTCGGCGCGCTCGATCGCCGACAGATCCTCGCGGCCCGCGGCGTCGAACTGGATGACCGAATCCTTGCGCTGCTTCATCATCTTCTCGAGCGTGGCCAGCACCTGGGCGTCATCCAGCACGATCCGCTCATCCACCTCGCGCTGCTTGATCGCCGCCAGCATCAGCCGGATCACGCCCAGCCGATGCTTGTCGCCGCTGCGCATGGCGTTCTTCATGTCTTCGGTGAGCTGCTGGGTGAGCGTCATGAGCGGGACCTCGGGAGATGGAAAGACGATTCTACGGAAACGACAAAGCCGGCGTTGCCCTGGGGACAACACCGGCCATGTCGAATCTGCCGTGCTTGCGGTGGCTGCGAGCGGCTCTCGTCAAAGAGCTGGCGCCGACCGTGTTTCCGAATGCGCGGCGCCCAGGCAGGCGCCAGCTGATCCGCCGTGCCGGCGGATCGGGAAACTCAGTACAGGCGGACCTTGCGCGAAACGTCGCGCGACAGACGGCGCAGGTGACGCTTCACTGCGGCAGCGCGCTTGCGCTTGCGTTCCTGGGTCGGCTTCTCGTAGAACTCACGCTTGCGCGTTTCGGCCAGGACGCCGGCCTTTTCGCAGGTACGCTTGAAACGACGCAGTGCGATCTCGAACGGCTCGTTCTCGCGAACTTTTACGTTGGGCATGGAAACTCCGAGTGGTAATCTGCCTGCTCTTGCAGGACAGCTGAATGTGGTGAGCCGGGAATTATACCGTGCATGACGACGAATTTTCAAAGCCCGACGTTATGAAGCCGATTCTCGGCATCGAGAGCTCGTGTGACGAGACCGGCGTGGCGCTGTTGCGCTGGCAGCCGGGCGCGCCCGGGAAGGGCCTGCTGGCCCATACCCTGTACAGCCAGATCAAGCTGCATGCCGATTACGGCGGGGTGGTGCCGGAACTGGCCAGCCGCGACCACGTGCGCAAGCTGGTGCCGCTGATCCGCGAGGCGCTGGCCCAGGCCGGGCTGACCGTGCAGGACCTGGGCGGGGTTGCCTACACCGCGGGCCCCGGGCTGGTCGGTGCCTTGCTGGTCGGTGCCTCGCTGGGCCGCGCGCTGGCCTGGGCGCTGGGCGTGCCGGCGATCGGGGTGCACCACATGGAAGGCCACCTGCTGGCGCCGTTGCTGGAGGACAACCCGCCGGAGCCGCCGTTCGTGGCGCTGCTGGTGTCCGGCGGTCATTCGATGCTGGTCGAGGTCAAGGCGATCGGTCAGTACACCATCCTGGGCGATACCCTGGATGACGCGGCCGGCGAGGCGTTCGACAAGACCGCCAAGCTGATGGGTCTGCCGTATCCCGGCGGTCCGGCGCTGGCGAAGCTGGCCGAGCAGGGCCGCGCCGGCGCATTCCGCTTCTCGCGACCGATGACCGACCGGCCCGGACTGGATTTCAGCTTCTCCGGCCTGAAGACCCAGGTGTTGCTGGCCTGGCAGAAGTCGGATCAGGGCGATCAGACCCGCGCCGACGTCGCCCGCGCGTTCGAGGAGGCGATCGTCGATACGTTGATCATCAAGTGCCGCCGTGCGCTGGAGGCCAGCGGCGCGCAGCGGCTGGTGATCGCCGGTGGCGTCGGCGCCAATCGAAGGCTGCGCACCGAACTGGCGGCCGCAGGCGCGAAGGACGGCTTCCAGGTGTATTTCCCGCGGCTGGATTTCTGCACCGACAACGGCGCGATGATCGCGCTGGCCGGCGCGATCCGGCTGGCGAGTGGCCAGCATCAGGACGAAACCGTGCAGGTGCGCCCGCGCTGGGATCTGCAGACCTTGCCGGCCGCCTGACACCCGCGTGGGAGCGCCCCCTGTGCGCGATGCTTTTTCGCAACGTGACGAAGAACATCGCGCACAGGGTGCGCTCCTACAGAATGCGGGGGATCACCATTGTGTGCGCCTGGGCAGCAGGCCTTTCAGCTCCGCCTCGGTGAGGTTGCGCCATTGGCCCACTTTCAGGTGGGCCAGCCTGACGTTGTCGATGCGCACGCGGCGCAGCTGGGTCACGCGGTAGCCGAATGCGGCGGCCATCAGCCGGATCTGCCGGTTCAGGCCCTGGGTCAGCACGATCGAGAAACCGAACTTGGCGATCCGGCGCACGCGGCAGGGCTTGGTCATCTGGTTGTGGATGCGCACGCCCCTGGCCATCCCGGCAAGGAATTCGTCGGTGACCGCCTTGTTCACGCCGACCAGGTATTCCTTCTCGTGGTTGTTCTCCGCGCGCAGGATCTCGTTGACGATATCGCCGTTGCTGGTCAGCAGGATCAACCCTTCGGAATCCTTGTCCAGTCGGCCGATCGGGAAGATCCGCTGCGGATGGTCGATGAAATCGACGATGTTGCCGTCCACACTCTGGTCGGTGGTGCAGGTGATCCCGACCGGCTTGTTCAGCGCGACGTAGATGGCCTTCTTTGCGCCCGGCGTGGCAGCCAGAATGCGCGCCTTGACGATCTCGCCGTCGACGCGCACCTCGTCGCCATCCAGCGCCTTGGCGCCGGTGGAAACGACCTCACCGTTGATGCTGACGCGACCGGCCAGCAGCAGCTCATCCGCCTCGCGGCGCGAGCACAGGCCGGCTTCGCTGATGTATTTGTTTACGCGCACAAGTCAGCTCAGGACCGGAGGCCGACGCCGCGCTTGAGCAGTTGCAGCGCCACGATCGCCAGCGCGGCGATGAACACCAGCATCAGCACGAAAGCCCAGCCAATCGGCACGTCGCTGATGCCGAGGATGCCGTAGCGAAACGCGTTGACCATGTACAGGATCGGGTTGGCGTGCGAGATCGCCTGCCACGGTTCACCCAGCATCTTGATCGAATAGAACACGCCGCCGAGGTAGGTCAGCGGCGTGATCACGAAGGTCGGCACCAGCGCGATGTCGTCGAACTTGCTGGCGAATACCGCGTTGATGAAACCGGCCAGCGCAAAGATGATGGCGCCCAGTGTCACCGAGGTCAGCGCGATCCATGGATGCGCCACGTGCAGCGAGGTGAAGAACAGCGCCACCACCAGCACCAGCGCGCCGACCACCAGGCCGCGTGCGACCGCGCCAATGACATAGCCGGAAAGGATCGCCCAGTTCGCCATCGGCGACACCAGCATCTCCTCCACCGAGCGCTGGAACTTGGCGCCGTAGAACGAACTGGAAATGTTCATGTAGCTGTTGTTGATGATGGTCATCATCACCAGTCCGGGCACGATGTACTGCATGTAGCTGAAGCCGCCCTCGATGCTGCCGATGCGGCTGCCGATCAGCTTGCCGAAGATCACGAAATACAGCGTCATCGTGATGATCGGCGGGATCAGCGTCTGGGTCCAGATCCGCATGATGCGGATGATTTCGCGGCGCGCCACGGTGTACAGCGCGATCAGATTGGTCGATGCGTTCATGCCACGCGCTCCTTGCCCGGCTCGCGACCATGCTCGACCAGCCGCACGAACAGCTCCTCCAGTCGGTTGGTCTTGGTACGCATCGAGTTGACCGTGATGCCGCTGGTGGTGAGTGCGGCGAACAGCGAATTGAGATCCTGCGAGCGCGCCATTTCCGCTTCCAGCGTGCGCTCGTCGACGCGACGGAAATTGATGCCGGTGAGTTGCGGCAGCTCCTGCGGTGCTTCATTGACGTCGAGTACGAAAGTCTCCACGTCCAGTGTCGCCAAGAGGCGTTTCATGCTGGTGTTCTCGATGATCGTGCCGTGGTCGATGATCGCGATGTTGCGGCACAGTGACTCGGCTTCCTCCAGGTAATGCGTGGTCAGGATCACCGTGGTGCCGGCGGCATTGATGCCGCTGACGAACTGCCACATCGAGCGGCGGATCTCGATGTCGACGCCGGCGGTGGGCTCGTCCAGAATCAGCAGCTTGGGCTCGTTCATCATCGCGCGGGCGATCATCAAACGGCGCTTCATGCCACCGGACATCTCGCGCGCCTGGTGGAACGCCTTGTCCCACAGGCGCAATTCCTTCAGGTACTTTTCCGCGCGTTCGGCGGCGATCTTCCGCGGGATGCCGTAAAAACCCGCCTCATTGACGCAGATGTCGAACGGCTTCTCGAACTGGTTGAAGTTGATTTCCTGCGGCACCAGCCCGATCAGCTGCATCGCGGCGCTGCGATCCTTGTTCACCGACACGCCGAATACCTGCGCATCGCCCGAGCTGGAGTTCACCAGCGACGACAGGATGCCGATCAGGGTCGACTTGCCGGCGCCGTTGGGGCCAAGCAGGGCGAAGAAATCGCCCGGCTGCACGGTCAGGCTGATGCCCTTCAGGGCCTCGACGCCGTTGCCGTAGGTTTTGCGCAAATTGTCGACGACAAGCGCGGGGGCCGTGGAAGCGTTTTCCGGGGACATGGGCTGCACCAAGGGGGTTAGCCCTTATTATAGCGGGCCAAGTCCCGTCGCCTGACATGAGCCAGGCGGTACACAC
Organism: Rhodanobacter ginsengiterrae; assembly: GCF_050026815.1. Taxonomy (NCBI): domain Bacteria; kingdom Pseudomonadati; phylum Pseudomonadota; class Gammaproteobacteria; order Lysobacterales; family Rhodanobacteraceae; genus Rhodanobacter; species Rhodanobacter ginsengiterrae. The sequence continues at coordinate 9,726 of NZ_JALBWO010000044.1, forward strand.
TGTTTCCGGAAACCCCATGGCCGATCATTTCCAGCTCCGTCTTGTCGACAGCTTCATGCTGGCGCCCACCGTGCGCCACCTGGTGTTCGAGCGCGTCGACGGCCAGCTGCTGACCTTCCAGCCCGGCCAGTTCCTGCAGGTGCACTTCCATTACGACGACGGCACCGCGACCAAGCGCAGCTATTCGGTGGGCACGATCGGCGATGGGAGTTCACCGGTTTCGCGCATCGAGATCGCGGTGAGCTATGTCGAAGGCGGCGCGGCGACGAAGTTGCTCGGTGAACTGCCGCTCGGTGGCGTGATCGACGCCAGTGGCCCCTACGGCCGCTTCTGCCTGCAGGAAGCCGATACCCATCCGCGCTACCTGCTGCTGGCCACCGGTACCGGCGTGACGCCGTATCGCGCGATGCTGCCGCAGTTCGAGAAGCTGCTGGCCAGGGGCGATCGCGAGGTGGTGCTGCTGTACGGCGCGCGCAATGAAGGCGAGCTGCTCTACGGCGAAGAGTTCGAGGCGTTCGCGCAAAGCCACCCCGGCTTCCTGTTCCACGGCTGCCTCAGTCGCGAAGCCCGCGCCATCCCGCGCTCCAGCGACCGCAGCGGCCATGTCCAGCACGTTCTGGCCGAGCTCGGACCGCACGCCGACCGCGACATCGCCTACCTGTGCGGCAACCCGAACATGGTCGACGCGGCGTTCGCCGCGCTGCAGGAATACGGTTTGCCGGTGAAGCAGATCCGGCGCGAGAAATACATTTCGTCGCGCTGATCGTCATCCAGGCGGGTGCACGATGATCCGCAGCCCGCAGGTGGCTACAGGACGATCACGCGGAAGGTGACCGAGAAATTGGGCGCGCTCGCCCCGGTCTTGCCGGCCATGATGCCTTGCGGCGCAATTTTCAGTGCCTTGACGCCGCCATCCGCTCCGCTGCCGTCATTGACCGGAGCATAGGTCCATGGTCCGGAGCTGCCGGTGCTGGAGTAGGTCACATTGGCTGGCGCCAGCGAGAGTCCGCTGCCGGGCGTGCCTTCGGCAAACACCACGCTGCCGATCACGAACTTGGTATTGGCCGGCAACGGATCGGTGATCACCAGACTGTTGTTGTCCGCCGGGCCACTGCCGTTGTTGCTGACCGTGATCTGGTATTGCATCACCGCGCCCGGCAGCGACTTGGGCCTGGTGGTGCCCTCGACGGGATCGGAAATCACCGACACCGACTTCATCACCAGCAGGTTGGGCACGCCGACGTTGAAGGTGCCGTTGGCGGTGTGCGTCACCGTATTCTCGGTACCTTCGTAGCCGGTGACGCTGGCCGTCCAGTAGCCCGTCGCGGCATTGGCCGGCAGGGTGTAGCTGTATTCGTAGGTACGCGTGGCGGCGCCCGAATCCGCCTTCTGGGTCATGGCGGCACCAACTACCTGGGTGGCGCCGTTGGGATCAGTCAGCGTGACCGTGGCTTGGCGCACGTCGTAGCTGCCGAACGGATCGCTGATCACTGCGCGCACGTAGACGGTGTCGCCCGGGGCATAGGAGCTTTTGGAAGTAACTGCAGGGTACGCCGCCGAGTAATTGTTGACGCTGTCCACGTTGATGACCGTGGAGGTGTTGAACGAGAACGTGCTGGCGCCTTGGCCGGTGGTTTTCTGGGAGACGGAGACCCAGGTGCCGGAAATCGGAGTGCTCTGGACCCTGAGGTTGAGGGTACCCCCCGCGGCGATGGTCGTTGCCGGCATGTTGATGCTGAAATTCTGCAGCGCAGTGGCGGAGCCGCTGATATTTTTCGCGGGTGCGCTCGCAATCAGGGTGTTGCCATTGAACAGTGACACGACGATGGATTTGGTGCCCGTCCCGCTCGTCGCCATGACCAGGTTCACCACGATGGTTTGCGCCGGGATGACCAGCGTCTTGCCTGCGGCAACGCCTGGTGTCAGCACCCATGTGGCGCTGCTGTTGCCGGTGATGGTGACGGGTGTAGTGGTGTTGGCAGCTTGCGGCGTACGGGTCAGCGTGTTCGCGTCTTGCACATACAATATCTTGTTGCCGGAACCAGCCACCTGCGACTGCGATACCGTCACCGTCGGCGCGTCCGGGCTGCCACCGGTGCCGTTCGGATTGGAGATCGTCGCGCTGTTGTCGATGGTACTGCCCGAGGCAGCGCTGCCGGACACGGTGACCTCGTAGACGATGCTCACGCTCCCATTGGCCGGCACGCTGATGCCGCTGACGCTGACCTTGCCGGTGTTGTTGGCGCCGCCATTCGTCGTGCTGCCGTTGCTGCTGCCAGCGGGGGTGCTGATCACGCTGAGGCCGCCGACGCCGGCGGGCATGTCGTCGCTGACGCTGACGCCGGTTGCGACACCGGCGGTGCTGTTGGTCAGGGTGATCGTGTAGCGCAGCGTGTCGCCCGGATTGGTGTCGCCGCCATTGGTATCCAGTACCGTCTTGGTCGAGCTGGACAGGTCGGAGCGCACGACGGTGGCCACGTCGGTACTGCTGTTGTTCGCCTTGCTGTAGTCGCCGAGCGTGGTGACGGTGGCGGTATTGCTCACGCTGGCCGGTGCATTGCCGGCGACGGCCACGGTCAGCGTGATCGGTGGCAGGTTGCCGCCGCTGGCTACCGTACTGGGATTGCTGCAGGTTACGTTCTGGCCGGCGGCGCTGCAGGTCCAGCCGCTGCCGCTGGCGGAAACGTAGCTGAGGCCGGTGGGCAGCGTATCGGTGACCGTGGTGGTGCCGCTGGTGGCATAGAAACTGTAGTTGTGTACCGCGAGGTTGTAGCTGCCGTTGGTGCCGGTGGCGAAATTGCCGGCGTGAGACTTGGTGATGCCAAGATCCGGGCCGACGAACTTCACGCCGAAAAGCGCGCCTTGCAGGCCGCCGGCGTTCAGCACGGCGGTGACGGTTGACGGGCTGCCGGCACTGGCAAAGGCATAGCTGCCGACCGTGCCGGCGACGCCCGACTCGGTCACCGTGGCGGTTCCCACGCCGCTCAGGCCCGGGTACAGGGCGGAGCCGCTGTAGGGGATGCTGGCCAGCAAGGTCCACGGATTTCCGCTGGTGGTGAAGCTCAGGGATTCGTTGTTGTTGGTGGATTCGCCATCGGCGGCCACGAAGGCAAACGGGGCAGGCCCGCCGGAGGTGTCGACGGTGATGCTGTTGAGACTGAGGGTCACCGTGCTGCCGTCGCTGGCTGTATAGAGCACGGGCTGGCCGGGAATGCCGTCGAAGGTCGCGTTGTTGCCGAAGGCGGCGCCTGACCATGACGGCACGCCGACGCGATTCAGCGCGCCGCTTGCCTTCAGGGTGAAGCTCATCACGGCGCCGTTCGAGAGTGTGACGACAAAAGGTTGGCCCGCCCCGCTGCGCGCGGTGCTGTCGACATAGGCACTGAAATCGATCCAGCAATAAGACTGGTAGTCGGCCGGCGCGGTGCCCTGGCTCGTCGCAGGACCGCAGGTGGTATTGACTGCAAATGCTGGGGTCAGTACCAGCCAGCCAGCCAGCAATAGCAAGATCAGTCCGACCCGGCGCCACAGATTGCCCGGCCGGCCAGCGGCCTGCGTGGGTCCGGCATGCCGCTCGGTGATCGTCTGGTCGCGCGTGGGAAGCGGTGTCATCGGCCCAATCCTTCTGCCAAGGCCTTCACCGTATCCTGATCGAACTTGAAGCGGAAGCGCAGGAACATGCCTTTCGCAGTGTAGTGCGCGGCGGTGAAGTCCTGATCGTAGTAGCCCTTGAAGTTGTAGCCGACGCTGAGCCACATGTTGGTACCCACGTCCCAGCCGGTTTCCAGGCCGAGGCTGCTGCTGGACACGCCGGAGCGGTACGAGTGCATGCGGCTGGCGATCACGCCCACGTCCCAGTGCTCGGACACGTCGTAGCGGAACTCGCTGCCGATCAGGTCGGTGTAGCCGGCGTAGCTGCCGCTGTCGAACTTGTAGCGCGCGTACTTGGAGCCGTAGTAGAGCGACCACTGCGAGTGGTCGCCGCGGTAGTTGGCCTGCAGGTTGTTGACCAGTTTGGCCGCCTGCTGGTTGATGCCGAAGGTGCCGGAGCTGCCCAGTGAACTGGCCAACTGCTGCGGACTCTGCTGGCTGGCGGCGACGCCGGTGCTGCCCTGCTGCAGGAACGGCGAGACGGACAGGCCCTGCTGGTTGTTCCAGGTCAGGTCGAGTTGTTCCAGCAGCGACCAGCGACCATCGTCCGGGCGGTGCGCGAAGCTGAAACGCACGGTGACATTGCTTGACTTGCCGCCGGGATTGAAGCGGCTGTCGAATGCCTGCAGGCTGCTGGAGAACGCGTTGCCGGCGGACAGGTCGCGATAGAAACCGCCCATCACGCCGAGGCGCTTTTCGCTGGTCGAGCGCAGCGATTCGACGCGGCTGGTCCACGACCAGTCCTTCTGCCGCCAGGTGCTGCCGACGAACATCGAGGTGAAGTCCTGCGTTGCCGAGGCGGCGATCGAAGGCGTGGCCGCGTTGAGCGAGCCGGCCACCGGGACGCCCTGGCCGTCGACCGTGGTCGTACCGGTGGTCGCCGCATCCGGACGGTGCAGCGACTTCACCTGGTTCAGGCCGGCGCTGAGGGTCAGCGACTTGCTGACCTGCCAGCCCTGGGTAAGCCCGGAGGTGGCGAAGGTGCGCGGGCCGTATTCGGTCATCTGCTGGCCGACCGAGTTGGTCAGCTGCGCGCGCTGCCACGGGGTGGCGCGCACGCCCAGCTCGGTCATCCGGCTGTACTGCTGCTGCACGCCGTCGTTGAACTGCTGGTTGACGAACAGCGTGGCGGCGTCGGTCACTTTGTAGTCGACGCCGAGCAAGGTGCTGGCGGGGTAGGCCGGATCGTTGCCGTTGATGTTCTGGCTGGTGATGCCGTGCAGGGTCACCTTGTTGTTGAAGATGCCGGTGCTGCCGCCGAGATAGACCTGGTCGGCGCTGCCGCTGGCCAAGCTACCCAGGCCATTGCCGAGGATGCCGCTGGTGATGCCGCCATTGCCCGCGCCGGCAACCGTCGCAACGGCCAGCGGGTAGTCATCGCTGACGTGGCGCAGGCCCATGGTCAGGCTGCGGTTGTTGGCCTGGTAGCGAACGCCGGCATCGGCCACCGTGCGGGTGCTGGCCAGCTGCAGCGATTGTTCGCGATAGGCCTCCATCTGCAGCGCCCAGTTTTTGTTCAGCAGGTAGCGCGCGTTGCCGCCGACTTTGCGCGTGCCGCCCTGGCCGAGCGACTGCTGGCCCAGGCCGAAGCCGACGCCAAGCTGGCGCGCGTAGAGCTCGCTCTCCAGCCGCTTGCCGTGATTCTGCACCGTCACCAGATAGGCCGTGCCGGAACCCTGGTTGGTGTTGGATGTGGCCGCGCCGGGCACGTTGCTGTAGCCGGTCAGCAAGGAACTGGTGCCGGCGGCGGACGAAGTATGCGCGACCTCGGCCTTCAGCTCGGTATTGGCTGCCAGCTTCACCCGCAGGTCCGCACCACCGAGCCGGTTGCTGCCGGTGTCGGCACCTTCGTTGACCATCGTCACGCCGAGCTCCAGCCGGTCGCCGGCGGTCTTCACCGCAACACGGCCACCGGCGGTGATCGACTGGTCGCCGGGGCGCATCACTTCGTACTCGGCCACGATGTAGACCGGGTTCATGTTCTCGTCGAAGCTTGGCACCGGCTGCTTGAAGAACAGCGCGCCGCTGTAATAGTCCAGCGTGTAGTCGAGGTAGCTGCTCAGTTGCTGTGTGTTGATCACGCGCTCGTTGTGGTAGCGGTCGCGCGTCTCCAGGCGGATCCGCTCCGAGTTCAGCAGGATCTGCGTGCGGGCCAGGTGGTAGAGGCCCGAGGTGCCGTTGCCCTGGATCTCGTCGCGCACATAGGACTGCGCGTTGCGCGCGGCGAACGCGGTGTAGCCGACATGCTTGCCTTCGTACGCGCTCTGCACGCCGTTGAAACGGCGGTCGTAGCGCGACAGCTCGGTGACGTTGAGGTGGGTGTCGAAGTCACCGAACATCGCGTAGAACTGGCCGCGCTCGATCTTCAGGTACAGCTTGCTGGCGCTGGAGGCGTCGTAGCCCTGCTCGGCGGCGTCGCCATAGAGCATGAAGTACTGGTTCGGGTCGACACTTTGCTGCAGGCCGTTGAGGGTGGCGCGGTTCGCGCCGCTGGCCTTGGCCGAATCGTAGGCGGCGGTGAGCAGGTACTTGCCCTTGATCATGCCCTTGGCGTACAGCGCCACGCGCCCGTCCTGGAACAGGTCGCGGTTCGGGTCGGTCCCCGAGACATTCTCGATGTGGCCGCGAATGTCGTTGAAGGCGGCGGTGCCGTTGGCCACGCCGACCAGGATCCAGTCGCGCTTGCCCGGCTGCATCCAGGCACGCAGGTCCTGATGGGTATCGTTCTGCAGCGGAATGCTCAGCGCGATCTGGCCGGACACGGTGGTTGGCGCCAGCTCGAGCAAGGCAATGCCATCGTTGCCCACGGTGTACTTCGGCTCGCGCGGGGCGATCGCCAGCAGCTGGTGGTCCTGCAAGTCCTGCTGGCTCTGGTATGGCTGGTACGGCGACTGCAGTGTGTAGCGGCCGGTCATGCCGCGGCGCACCGGATAGCCCCAGCGGTCGAACAGGCGGATCGCCAGCTGTGGGCGGCTCTTGCCGTCGGCGACCAGGGTGGACTTGTCCAGCACCAGTTCGGCGCGTGTCGGCGCGCCGGAATAATGCACCTTGCGCTCGACCCGCTGCACCACCTTGCCGCCTTCGCTGATTTTCGCGAGCAGGGTATTGTCGCCTTCATGCAGCGGCACGCCCAGCCACTGGCTCACCGCCAGCGTGTGCCCGGGATTGCCCTTGGCGCCGAGGAAGTTGGCCGCAGGAACCAACGCGCCGTCGACCGACAATTGCACCTGCTGGCCGGGACCATGCTTGACCGCCACCTTGATGCTCGGCACGGCCGGCAGGTAGTCCGTCGTCGGCCACACGAACGCCGCTTCGGAACCGGCGCCGGCCAGCGAATGCATGTCGAGCTGGTAGGTGTCGGCCAGCGACCGGGCATCGGCGGCGATCGCCGCGGGAGACGACGCGACCTTCGCCTGGTCGGCCGGGGCAATGCCCGCGGTCGCCAGATGCTGCACCGGTGAACGCGCCTGACCCGCTGCCGCAAGGACGGCGCTGGCAGCAGGCGTGTGCTGATGCGACGCGCTCGGCGTGTCGAAGTTCGCCAGCGCCTTGGTGGTCTGCATCGCGCTCTGTGCCTTGGTCTGCAGATCGAACTGCAGTTTGCCGTGCCAGCCTGCGCCGCGGTCGCCAAGACGGAACACGAGTGCGCCGGCCATCTCGCCGGGCTCGGCAACCTTGGTGCCGTCCAGGCTGGCTGAGCCCGGTACGTAACGTGCGCCTTCGGGCAGCATGATGGTGCTGCTCAGCTTGCTCACCGGCACCTGCTCGACCGACAACGCCAGCGTGTTGCGGATCAGCGTGCCATCGGCCTGCTGGCTCAGCTGTACCGCCACGCGACCGCTCGGCGGCGGCAGCCGACGTACATGGAAGTCGGCGCGCCACAGGGCGCCGCCATGCAGCTCGACGAATTGCGAGTAGCTGCGTCCGGCGAAACGCGTATTGCGCTCGCAGTTTTCGGCGGCATAGCCCGGCGGCAGGCTGGCGGTATCCAGCTGCACGACATGCGTGCCGTTCTTCACGGCCTGGAAGTGGAAGCGGCCATCCTTGTCGGAGACCACGTAGCTGCCGTTCTCCATCAGCACCCGAACCCCGGCGAGACCTTCCGCGGCGCGACCGTCATGCGGATCGCAACCGACCAGCACGCGCCCGATCACGGTGTTGACGTCCTGCATCAGCTCGTTGCGGATCTCCACCTGCGCAGTGGCGATGTTCGATGCGGTGCCGCCATCGGCCACGCCTTGCGCCCGGTTGATCGACGCGCCCAGCGGGGTGGCTGCGGTGACTTCGGTGACGTAGGTAAGCTGCCGCTGGCCGGACTTGTCGATGTTGCCCAGGTCGAACTCGAGCTGCTGGCCGTTGGCGGCGATCTGCGGATCGGCGGCCTTGGCCGTGCCGACGCGCGCCGAGCCCTGCACGTAGCGAAAGCCCTGCGGCAGGGTGTCCACCAGCCGGACGTTCTGCGCGACGCCGAGCTTGTCGCTGTTTTCCACCGCCACGCTGAACTGGATCATGTCGCCCACGGCAGCCACATTCACCGAGGCGGTCTTCTGCACGAACAGGCTGCTGGAAATCGGGTCCAGCGGGATGTCGAAACCGATCGGCTGCGTGCCGGTCACGGTGAATGTCTGCCCGAGCGAGGCCGGTCCCAGCGTGTAAGGCGCGCCGGTCAACTGCTGCAGCGCCGCCGGCGTGGCGGTGGAGGCGTAGCGATAGCCGGCTGGCGGCACTACCTGCAGGCGGTAGTGGCCGGCGACCACCTGCGGCAGCAGGTAGGCGCCGGTGGCGGCGCTGTAGCTGGCGCCGGAGCTGTCGGTGACGCTCTGCCCCGAGGTGACGCTGGAAGGGAAGCTGCTGACGCCGTCGCGGCCGGTGACATGGGCCACGGCGACGCCGGTGTCCGCGTCCACCAGGGTGATCTTCGCGCCGTTGATGCGCGCGCCGGTGGTCGAGTCGAACACCACGTTGTAAGGACTCACCAGCGCCTGCGCGGCGGAAGTATCGCTGCTGTCGACGATGTCGGTGTACTGCAGAGCGAGACGCTGGCCCGGCTGCAGGCTCAGCGCGCAAGTGTTCGACGCGCTGTCGCTGCTGCTCGGCACGTAGCCGGTGAACGTGCCGCTGTCCGGCCCGTTCTCGGTCAGCCGCACGGTCACCGTCTGACTGGTTCCGGTGACCGAGACCGATGCCAGAATCGTTTCGCGCACCAGCGGATTGAGGTTCTGGTCGTGGTCGGTGATCTGCACGAACACCGGGTCGCCCGGGAAATACATTTGTGCCGGACCCAGCGGCTGCGCGCTGTTCGGGTCGAGCGTGCTGCCTTGCGCCGAGATCGGTGCCGGCAGGGTGTTGAAGGTGGCACCGCCATCGCGGCTGCACTGGGTGGGGCCGATCAGCGCAGCGGCCGAACCCTGCGCATAGGTCAGGAAGAACGCGCTCGACTGTGTGCGGGTGCCGGTCACCGGGGTGACCTGGGTGGTGGTCAGCGAGAACCTGGGCGCTTCGTTCAAGCCGGTGGAACCGACCGGCCCCTGCCAGGTGAGCACCGCCTCGTTGTTGATGATGGTGCCCGGCGGCGTGGGCGTGGCAGCCCACGCCGCCGGCGTGGCGGACAACGCGAAGCCGAGCAGCAGCCACACCTTGCCAAAACGTCCTGCCCGCGGCGTGCGCAGGGAAGCGGCTTTGGCAAGGCGGGTCGATGCGGATACCACCTGCATCAACCACGACTTGTCCATGCATTCATCGTGCATCCCCTTTTGCTGCAGGCGCAGGAGCGCGTCGCGCATGAGTCGTTGCCGACCCATGCGCGAGCGCAGTCCTGAAATCCTGAGCAGAGTGTTGAACACGGTGTGATCAGTCAGCCGTTACGGGATGGTGACGACGAAAGTCACGGCCGCGTTCTGGCCCGGGTTGAGGCTGATGCCCGATACCGAAACCACGTTGGTCGCAAACGAGCATTTGTCGGCATCCGACGCATCGGAGCAGCTCGTCGCGACGTTGGAGTTCGACGGATCCGCAACCTTCATCGAACCGGCCACATAGGCGATGTTGCCCGCGGTGATCTGCGTGGCGAGGCTGTCGGTGAGGCTGACGCCGGTGGCCGCAACGGCGCCCGGGCAGGTGGTGGTATCGCAGGAAGCGACCGTGATGGTGTACTGCACGGCGGCGCCCGGGATGGAGTGCAGCGACTTGCCGACGGGGATCGTGCAGCTGCTGGCGACGCCAGGCGTGGTGCAGTAGATCGGATCGGTGATCACGCTCGAGGTCTTCGAGATGGTCAGCTTCGCCGACTGCACCAGGTAGGCGTCACGATCCGACGACTTGCCGTCAAGCGCAAGGTCGTCCGTGCCGGCAGCATCCGCGAAGATGTTCAGCGCAGCGCGGTTGCCCGAGGTCCAGGCCGTACCGGACTGATCCACCGAAGCGGCACCCGGTGCCGAACCGTACGTGGCGGCGGCGCCCTTGTCGGCGACCGTTGCGGTCAGCGACATCACGGCCACATCGCCATTGGCTTGCGCGGTCGGGATGGTGGAGGTAACGAACACATAGGCGGAAGCGCCTATGGCCAGCTGCGGAATCGACGTAGCCGTGTCATTGGTGTTGTTGTACGTCGCGGTGTTGTTGGCCGAGACGTGGACGACGGCAGCGGTGCTGTCGAAATCGTCGACGGCTCCCGAGAACGGGTTGGCCGTGCCGTTGGCCAGCGAACCCGCGCTGAGCAGGGCACCCTGGATCGCATTGCCGTTGTTGGTGACCTTGTAGGTCAGCACGGCGAGGGACTGGCCCGGCGACACGTTGACGATGGTGGTGTCCACCTTGCTCACGGTCAGGGCGAGTTTTGCATCGACCACGAACAGGGTCGGGGTACCGGCGGTGCCGGGCGTTGAGTTGCCGGTGGGCGAGCTCGCGATCGGCGTCTGTGCGTTGCCGCCGACCTTGTAGTCCACGGTGGCGGTGTTACTGATCGGGGTACCGGCGGTGGTGACTGCTGCATTTGCAGCCATCGACCCCAGCCCAAGCAGCGCACCGACCATCAAGGTCGTGGCGAGCCTGGCTCGATTGACAAGTTTCATGGGTGTTTCCTCTGTAAGTTCATTTCAGGACTTTTGATCCGCTGGCCGCGCGGATCGGTGTCGCCATGCCTGGCTGGCCGTGTTGCCGGCGCTCCGGTTCTTGCACCGTTGCGCCGTTGTCACCTGCGTGTTTTCGGCACGCACTTCCCACTGCGGCCAGACACAACGTGTCTGGCCGGCATCTACCTCGCAGTGCGTGAACTCCCTATACCGTGCGGGTTTGTCCCGTCGGCGGTTGCGTCACAACGCCATGCTCCCCGAGTAACCGGGCCTGCTCGGCCCGGTCAGCAAAACTTGTGAATGACCGCTCTTGTCATGTCATGCCATTGCGGTGCTGCAGAACCCCGAGTTACTGCAGCACGGCACGAAAACTTACCGAGCCCTTCGCGCCAGGCGCGACCTTGCCGTTCACCACCCAGCGGATGTGGGTGCAATCCTTCTCCGTCGCCGGACGCATGCTGCCGTCGGCACCCTTCACTGACAGCTGGGCGAGCGTTGCGGCCCAGGTCTTGCCGCCATCGACCGAATAGCTGATGGTGGTGTTGGCACCGGTGGCCGAGTCAGCGACATAGTCCATGTGCTGCGGCACCGGGTTGTTGATCACCACGTCGTCGGCCGGCTTGCTGCCCACGTTGCGATAGTTGATCGCATAGGTGACTTCGGTGCCCGGCACCACGCGTGCTGCAGGAACCATCTCGACGTGCTTGCTGCCGTCCTTCTGGACGGTGACCTTCTGCTGGGTCGCCACCGACTGCAGCTCGATGCTGCCGTTGGCGGGTGCTGCCTGCAGCGCGAACGCGGCGAGCAGGCCAAGCACAAGAAGGGGGATGCGGATCGATTTCATGCGGGTGACCTCAATTGATCGTGACTTCGAAAGTGATGATGTGCGGGCTGGCCGAGCCGGGCACGTTGCCGAGGCTGACCGCGATGGCGTTGCTGGCGGTGATGCCGAAATCGCCCGCATCGCCGTCGGTGTTGCTGTCTCCCAGCGCCGCGCTGTCGAGCGTCAGCGTGCCGGGTATGTAGGTGGTGTGTTCGGGCATGGGATTGGTCACCACGAGGTTGCGGCCGGTCGCGCTTCCACCATTCGCGGTGACGATGAGCGTGTACAGGATGCGTGAGCCCGAGGTCGCCACGCTGCCGCCGGACTTGTCGGTCACCCGCTGGGTCGAGGTGAACTGGTAGTTGACGCTGCTGGCTTGGTAGGTGCCATTGGCCGATGAGGAGCCGCCGCTCAGGCCGACCACCAGGGTCAGGCCGGAGGTGCCCGCTGCGGGCTTGGCGCTGCCTGCGCCACCGCTGAATGTCTTCGAAGTGGCGGCAAGCCTCACCTGGGCAAACGTGCCGTCATTCGCCGTCGCCGGCAGGTTGCACAACGCGAACACGTTTATATGGCCGCCGGCAGCGATCATGGGGTCGTTGCTGCCGGGCACGTACTCGGGGTCGTTGCCGGAATAGCTGCCGTTGTTGTCCTGATCCAGGAACAGCTTGCAGTGCTCCACGCTGAAATCGTTGCCGCTGGCGGGCAGGGCGGTTGGTGCCAGGGCGAAGCTGTCGTTGCCGTTGCCGGTGTTGGTCACCTTGAACAGCAGCGTCTGCGCGGACGAACCGGCGGCTGCCTGCACCGGCTTGGCGTCCTGCCACAGCGTGGCCACGTCGATCAGCTGGTCGACCACGAACACCGTGCTGGCCGTGTCGGTGCGGCTGACCCCGTCCTGCACATAGCTCACCACCACCGTGTTCTTCACCTGCGTGCCGGCGGCCACGCCTGTCGCCGATGCCGTGGCGATCAGTGCCGACGCGGACAGCAACAGCACGCCGAAAAGCAGTTTTCTTCCGTAAGTGGCAAACGGGAGGCACGGGTTGGCTGGGGACACGTGGTCCCTGCGCTCAGCCTTGTGATGCCCTGCCAGATTCACGATGAGCCACCCCGAAGATGCTTGGTTGACACTGTATGGCAGGCCAAAGCAAGTAAGATGCCAAATAAAATGAACATGCGCGATGTGTAGCGCGTTCATGGTGCCACTGCGCCGTCCCCGCTTGCCGGAAGCGTCCTGAAAGCCTCTGATTGCCCCGCCTGACGCCATCCTATTGGATTTTTGGTCCAATCAACGCAAAGACAGTCGGATGTCGGCGATGAGGTCTGTGTCACAAAAGACCGGGCTGAGTCACATTGGAACGGTTGGTGTCGGTGCTTCCGGAATGTGCCCCGCGGCTCGGGTGCAACCGGTCTTTGCTGGATCCACTGGGGGCACCACCTGACTGCGCCCGTCCGACGCTGGCCGGTAAGGCGACAAGCGGTGAGAGGCGGACGACGCTTCCACCCGCCCTCGCCGAGGTATGCGGGCGCACTTTCGCCATGACGCCTGGCTCCGCTCCACCAAGCGCAACCATTTGGCAGGCACTGTTGACGAAGGCAGTTCACCGGTTGCGCACTTTTTGATATCGCGGGCGCGGAGGCTTGTTGGAAGTTGGTCGGCGACCTTGCGCGGCGCGAAGCGGCTGGTACTGGCCCTCCCACAGGGCTTGATCGCCATCCGCGCTACTTGCCGTCGAGTCTGGCGCCAAGGCGGGGGACCATGGAGGTGACCTGCGCCATGGCGGGCCACGATGTCGAGGATGGACGACCATCGGATGGAGCTATCGGAGCAGCAGCGCCGAATGACCGCTTCCGCTTGAGGGATGGTCGAACTGCAGCGTGCCTGTGAAGAGTCGCAAGCCTTCACGTGGATCTCACGCTCAAGACGTGATGCAGATCACGACGCAAGCGTGACATTAATTCAACTATCTGACTGTCACGGTTCGGTCGTCGAACCAGCCTCTCCCAGGAGGGATGATGAGATGTCAGCGTTGTTTTCCGTCCTGGCCACCGCTTGCCTGTGCCTGGCAGGGGTGTTCTTTTCCTGCGACGCGCAGGCCGCGGGGCGGCTGTCATTCACGGGAGCAGTGGTGACGCCGACGTGTCCGGTCACTGTCTCGGTGCAGGCTCTGCAAAACCTGCAGCTTCATCATCGCTGCGGTTCGCCTGACGCCAGCGTTGGCGCGTCGCGCAACTTCGCGCTGGACGTGGTCCATATCGATGGCACCACCGATGACAAGGTGCTGCGCTATTTCCACACATACATCCGCGCCAGCCGTGCCGATGCCGTGGATCCCCTGCTGGTCACCCAGACCTACGAATAAGCAGGTCAAGCTGGACCTCGCTGTGCTTCGTCCCGACTGCCTGTCCCGCTGTTTGACAACCCCTGGTTGATGCCCTGCGCGCCAAGCCGCTGACCGCCGAAGTACTGCACGCCGACGAAACCCCAGTCGCTCAGCTCGATCCGGGCGCGGGCAAAATCAAACGTGCTTGCCTGTTTACCCAACACTGGCCACGTCGGGTCGTATGACGTGAGTGCACGCAACGGCAGGGATGCCGGAGGTAAAGCAAGGGATGCAGCAATTGCCGGAGGTGCGGGAGCGTACTGACGTCCGGAGCCACTGCGCATCGTGATCTTAGACCATTGCCCCAGTCTGGCCGGCAAGTGTGGCGACGACTTCCTGGGCGAATGGCAAGGACCGCATCCTTTCACTGATAGGTCAATGTATAGGTGGCTGTAGCACTGACATCACCGACTGTTACGTTTTGTTTTCTGATTTGGTAGTACTGCGCGTAGAAGGGCAGGTACATGGTGCCATTCTGAGTAGGGCCTTCGGAGATGGCGTTATCGAAGGTAACGGGGGTGCTACCGTCCTGCATGAGGATCTGCACACCTACGTTCTGCGCACCGACGACGTTCTTGATCACTCCAAGACTCTTATTGTTCAAGCCGTTGGCTGTGCTCAAGGTGATACTGAGATTGGCGCCGGAAACGCAGTTCAATTGCACTTGGAAAGGCTGCTGACCGGCGGTGCTGCCTTTGCCGGAAAAAGCCGATGCGCGCACCGCAGACAGCATTACCACGGTCGGGTCGATAGCCGCGGTGCAGGTGGGAATGACAAATTCGATGTTGGTTATCATGAAAATTTCGACAGGCTTGGCGCCGCTCGTCATGTCGACATTCCACCGCGCGAGCTGTCCAGCCGGGATGGTCATTTGCTGCGTGCTGCCTTGCTGACCTTGGGGGATGATGCCAGTCACCACCAGTTGCAAAGCAGAAGCTACGCTGAATTGAACATTTCCTGTCGGTACGGACGCATTGCCCGGATAGGCTGACAAGGGGGAGGAGGTGTCTGGATGCAGAATCCGGAAGGACAGCCATGAAAGATTGGTTGGATAGAGCGTTTCGTCGCTGCCTACGGGCGGGCCATAGCTGCTGACGACGCCATTGTTGGTGGTGCCCGTGCAGTTGAGGGTGGGGTAGTTTGCGGGAGTGGCTTGAGACGACGTCCACAGGATGGTGCCGATCCCTGCGCCGGTGTTTGACAGGGTAATTTGGCCGTTGGGCGGCGAGAACGTCACCGAGCCGGGACTATTGGTGTCGGAACAATTGGCGTAGGCGCGGCCAGACACAGCCAGCGCAAAAAAGGCGAGCAGAAACACCGCCAACTGCCCGTGCCCGGCGGCGCCATGCCGTGAATGCTTCTGGACGTCAGCGTTTGCCGTTCGTCGTCCCACTGCGCGGCGGGATGCGCGTTGCAGAGGTGACGTGCTGATGGTTGTACTGTCGGTCATGCTCCACCCTTCTTCGGCGGCAGTGCTGCGGGAATTTCCGCAACGCACGTGGCCTGTATCTGCTGATACGCTGCCACGATCTTGCCGGGCTTGGGTAGCGTGTAGGGGAATGCGCAAGCATGTGCCGCGCCCTGTTCATCATTCCACTGGACGTTGAGCCTGCCGCTCGGGCCGACGCCGCGCAGCAGACTCAGGCCACCCTGGCCGACCACGCCCAACCCTTCATTTGTGCTATCGAATACCTGTGCACCAAACGGCGCCGGCTTGCCATCTGACATGCGGATACGCGCAATCAGCGCAAGGCCGGTCTTGCTCTTGAAATCCACCATCACCACCGCGCCAGCATAAGGCACCACCTGCGCGCTGGTGGCGTCCAGTTGCACGCCCAACGGCAGGCCTTGCGGGTCGATCTGGATGGTGTCGAGCTGATAGGGCGTGAGATAGGGCACCAGCGCATAGCCGGAGCGGCCCACGCTGAGTCCTGGCGCATTGGTGATGTGTGCACCGTCCGCACCGGGTACGTGCACGATGGCGACGGTGTCGCCGGTTGGTGGGCCGAAGGTGATGCCGCCATGGTGGGCGACCACTGCGCCGCTGGCGTTGAAGGACGCCTGCGAGTAGTCCCTGCCGTGGCCGACGCTGGCGTTGAATGTGGCGTAAGGACTGCTGTAACCGGAGTTCACGCTGAAGGCGTTGCCGTTGTCGCCATGCGAGGCGGAGGCGCCGTAGTTGAACTGGTTCCACTGGCCCAGCGTACCGTTGACGGTGGTCTGTTCCTGAGTGCCGGTGTTGTTGTCGTGGTTGGCGTTGAACGAGAGGCTGGGCGCGTGCGAAGTGCTACCCAGCGGCAGGCTGGCGTTGAAGAAAATCTGATTGTCGTTCCCGCTGAACTCCGTGCGCCCACGGCTGACGGATACGCTCCAGGCCAGGCGGCGGAAATGGCTGTTGTAGCCAACCTGGAACTGGCTGTCGCTGCCGCGGCGGTTCCAGTAATCGTTGACTGTGGCATTGGCGTAAAGCGAGCTGCCGTTTTGTCCCAACTGCTGGCTGAGCGTCAGGGTGAAGCGGTTGCGCTGTTGCAGCAGACCGCGCGAGACATAGAGGTCACGGCTGTTGTAGGCGGTGCCGTTCAACGCCGCGAGCTGCGCAGGCGTGAGCAGGCTTTGCACGGGCACGCCGTCAATTGTCTGCACATTGGACGGCAGGTATTGCAGGGCGTTCAGGCCGCGCCGCGCGTAGTCGCGTGCAAACTCGGCATCGTTCAGGCTCAGGAAGCCGCTGGTGGAATAGCGGTTGGCCACGACGCTGAACGAGGTATCGGTTTCCGGGATGATCTTGCTGTAGGTGATGCGATAGCTCTGGCCGTTGTGGGCGCCGTCGCCCGGGATGGTCGCATGGGCCTGGGTGACGTCCAGCGCCAGCGCGCCGAAGCGCGTGTTCAACGCCCCGCCGACCAGCACCGCGGCGTAGCCGGCGGAGCCCTGCACGCCGGCGTAACCGGTGAAGCGGTTGTTGAAGCCGTGTTGCGCCGAGGCCTGGATTACGCCGGGCTTGTCGTGCAGAGCCGAGTCGCGCAACTGGCCGGCGGCGATGTCGAAGCGGGTGACGCCGGGGCGCATCAGCTGAGCCACCGAGGCGTAGGGCACCGTAAGGCTGTGCTGGCGACCGTCGGCTTCGGTGACCACCACATCCAGGTCACCGCCGTAGCCGGTGGGATAGAGATCGTTGATCACGAACGGACCGGGTGCGACGGCGGTCTGGTAGATCTGCACGCCATTCTGGGACACCGTGACCTTGGCATTGGTGTAGGCGACACCGCGTACGACCGGAGCATAGCCGCGCAGCGACTGTGGCAGCATGCGATCGTCGGTACCCAGTTGCACGCCGCGCAAGCCGTAGCTGTTGAACACGGAGCCATCGGTGTAGCTGTCGCCCAGGTTCAGCATGGCACTCCATCTGGGAAGGGCCCGCTGCACGTAGGTGTCAATGTTCTGCCAGTGGCGTTGGGCCGGCCGGCCGGCGACGCCCGACTGCCAGGTCGCCGTGCTGTCCTGCCGCAGCTGCCACAGGCCGATGTTCAGGCCGGATCGAAGCCCCAGGTAAGTGCTGGTCTGGCCTTGTCCGCCGCTGGTGGTGCGGTAACTGTTGAAATTGTAGTTGAGCAGGAGTGCCGGCACGCCCGCGTCCCAGGATGCCGGATTGATCCAGCCGCGTGGCCTGAGGTTCATGTATGCCTGCGGTACGCTGGCCTCCAGACGCAGGTTCGGCATGTCGAAAGACAGCGTGGCGCCGGGAATCAGATCGGCCAGGTTCACGCAGGCGGTGGAGGATTCCGGTTGTGCCACGGGTGTGGTGGGCTCGAGGCCGAGGCGATCGAGCAGGTCGGAAGTCACACATGGCACGGCGCTGGTATTGGGCGATGGCACGGCGAATCGCACGTCCATGCGGCCGACCCAGTTCTTGCCGAGATAGACATCCAGGTTGTAGTTGCCTGGCAGTACCGGGTTGCCGTGTTCGAAACGGCTCAGGTCGGTGGTGTTGTCGCCGGTACCGGCCAGCATGCTGCGGTCGAAACTGGCGAAGCCGCCGCTGGCCCCCGCGCTGGCATCGGCGGTCGCGCCGCCAGGAGCTGCGCCCGAGGCCGCGGCCAGAGTCTGGCGAGGCCATCCCATGGAGCCGGCAAGCGCCATGCCACAGGCCAGCGCGAGCGCAGCATGGCGCGTCGGGGCGTGGCTGGGGCGCGCGCGTTGCCGCTTCATTACGGCGCCACGGCGCCCTTGTGGGTGTCAGCCGCGCCGAAGTCGTTGATGGTGACGAACACGATCGGCGTGCCGACGGCAGGCGTCTGGGCGAGCCCCTTCAGCGGCAGGCGCAGGTCGCCAAAGGGCGCGACCATGCCGCTAATTGCCGCCAGCGGTTTGCTGCCGGCGCCGAGCGACAGGTTGCTGATCGTGACGTAATACGGCGTAGGGTTGTGCACTTGCAGTGCTGCACCCTGGCCAGGCGCGATCTGGAAGATCAGCTTGTCCGCAGCCTTGAGCGCGTCGCCTTCCAGGCCGGCCGGACGGTAGAACAGCTTTACCCGTGAGCGGATAGCGAACTGCAGATAGTTCCGGCCCGCATATTCGTGGCCGTCGGGTTTGGGCGGAATTTCCAGCACGTTCAGCCAGAAAATCGACTCGCGGTCAGTCGGTAACGGCTGGGAGCCCTGGGTGTAGAGGATCCGCAGGCTTTGATCCTTGTGCGACTCCATGCGAAACAGCGGCGGTGTGATCAGAAAAGGCGTGGTGACGCTGTCCGGTGTCGAATCCGCATTGCCGGTGTCGATCCATGCCTCGACCAGCGCAGGGTGATCGCCTTCGTTGGACAGGCGCACGGTAACCTCGCCCTGCTGGCCAGGAAACACCACCCGGGTGCCGCCGATGACAACACTGGCCTGGGCTGCGGGGATCGCCAGAAACAAAGCGACAACCGCCGCGCCAAATGCACGGATCAGGATGTTCATGGGCACCTCTACACTGGAGTCGGGTGACGGCAGGCCTGCCGCATTCGCAGGAATGCGGACAGGCTTGAGTGCGATCGCCTTAGTTGTAGGTCAGCGTGTAGGTCACCGAAGCCGTCACCAGGCCCGCGGTGATGGCAGCGGCGGTCGGCTGGTAATAACGGGCCTGGTAGGCCAGCGTTGCCGCGCCGCTGCTGTCGATGGTTGCACTGACCGGGTTGGAATTCGTGCTCAGATTGATGGCGGTGCCCGCCGAGTCGGTCATCTGGACATTCACGTTGGAGAAGGTGGCGCCCGTCGAGTTCAAGATGGTACCGGCGTGCGTGGCGTCAATGGACGCGCCGCCAAACGCCGCACCTACCTGGACCCCAGACGGCGTCGTCGGACAGCCGGTCAGCGTCAACGAGAAGGACTTCGCACCTGCGGTGGTGCCCGCTCCAGTGAAGGCGGTAGCCGGTACATCGGGCAAGGTGACCGCGACGACACCGCCGCTCGCATTGCTGACGGTACAGGTCGACGACAACACCTTGCCGCTGAAGGTGATGGTGCCGTCGGCGGCGTTGGCCGTCGGAACGAACCCGATGGTGGCCACGGCGGCGATCAGAGCGGCGGAAAGCAGGGTCTTCTTCATTGTGGTTTTCCTTGAGCGGGTTTCGATTGGATTTGACTGGTACTGCGTAAGAACGATGAGCCGGCGGTTGCGATCTGCATCCTCGGCGTGGCTTCCAAATGTTGGACTGGTGTCCTCCTGGCCCCCCGGGACGAACTGCCAGTGGCGCATGCTGCCGTTACCGCTGGAGATGAAGCAATGACCATGCCAAGAGGAATGTGAAAACGATTACTCCGGGCTTCTGCTCCCCTCGGACGTGGCCTTGCGTGAGGCTGCGCAACGGTTTTCCGCAGGATCTGCGGCATTCCCTGACAAATATTGACACAAAAAATGCCAACTCGGTCACCTTTACCGCAGGCCGTGTATTACGCAAATTTCACGAGAATCTCGTTCTTTGGTTCCTTTTGTAAAGGTTGCTTGACATCGCTCAGGCATGTCTTTAGTGTTCGCCTTGTCAAGGCTGCTTGACATTACCTACAAGGGGAACTTGCATGAAAAGAACGACGGGTCGAACGATTTCTCGACTGCTTGGATGTGCCTTGGCCGTGGTGACGAGTGGGGCTGCGTGGTCATTCCCCACCTTGCCGACGGTGACGGGCACGCTCAAGGTCGAACGCCACGGCGACCATGGTCGCGCGGTGATCCTGATTCCCGGCCTGCAGGGCGGGCCGTGGGTGTGGCAGCAGACCATCGCGCAGTTGCAGAAGGATCATGTGGTGTATGCGGTGACGCTGGCCGGTTTCGACGGCATGCCGGCGCCTGCCGCTGGCGGCGATTTGTTCGATCGCGCGGATGCGTCGCTGAAGGAGCTGATCGAGCAGCGCAAGATCGACCGGCCGGTGCTGGTCGGGCACAGCCTTGGCGGCACGCTGGCGCTGCGGTTTGCCGGTGAGCATCCCGAATTGATCTCCGGCGTGGTCGCGGTGGACGGCCTGCCGATCTTCCCGGGCATGGAGCGGGTGGGTGCGGAGCAGCGCAAGGCGATGGCGGCGCAGATGCAGCAGCAGATGGGCGCGGCCACGCCAGAGCAGTTCCGGGCGCAGTCGCTGGGCTACATGCAGAAGATCGGCGTGATCGATCCGCAGCTGGCGGCGCGCTATGCGCCGATGAATGCGCGCAGCGACATCAAGGCCAGCGCCGAGTACATGGCGGAGGATCTCGCGTCCGACGGACGTGCGGGGCTGAAGAACGCGAACGTGCCGATCCTCGAGATCTCGCCCTACAACGCGCCGGATTTCAGCACGCCGCCGATGGTGATGAGCGAGGCGCAGAAGACGGCCTACTACCAATCGCTGCTGGCGAATGCGCCGAACGCGAAGGTGGTGTCGATCTCGCCGTCGCGGCATTTCGTGATGCTCGATCAACCCGCGAAGTTCCAGCAGGCACTGGACCATTTCCTGAAGTCGCTCTGAGGTCACCCGCATGTCCCGTCTTTCGAACAAGAGCTATCAGTGGCAGACACTGCTCAGCATGGTGGTCTACGTTGCCTTGCTGTTACTGGTATGGCCGTTGGCGCGCACCGTGGACGGCGTTGCGGCGAGAGGCGTGCTGGCGCTGGCGCCGGTGGCGCCGATGCTCTACCTGTTCATGCTGATGGCGCGGCGCATCCGCGACAGCGATGAGCTGGAGCAGCGCATGCACCTGGTGGCGCTGGGCGTGGCCACGATGCTTACCGCGGCGCTCAGTCTGGTCGGCGGCTTCCTGGCCGCTGCCCACGTGCTGGCCATCGATGGATCGATTCTGATCTGGGTATTCCCGGTACTGATGGCCAGCTACGGTGCCACGCGCTCGATGCTGGTGCGGCGCTACGGCGGCGACATGTTTGCCTGCGAAGGCGAGTCGGGCATTCCAACTCATGTGCGTGCCTTTCTGGCGGCACTGCTGATGGCCGCCGTGGCGATCTTTGCGCGCGTGAAGCAGGACAGTCACGCCGCGGGCATCTTCGTCGGCATGACCGCCGTATTCCTGATATTCGCGGTGTTCCGCTTGATCAGCCATCGACAGCGCCAGAAGGCTGCAGCGGCCAGGGGCGGGGAAGGGGTGACGCGATGAACCACTCATTGTCGAACAAGCGGGAGGGATGCTGATGGCCATGCGCGAAGTGCACAAACGCTATTTGCGAGAGTTCCTGCCCGCGATGGTGGCGTATTCCATACTGATCGTTCTGTCCGGCCTGCTGATGGCCAGGGTGCACAGCGCGTCATTGCGGACCGTGCTGGCCTTGCTGCCCCTGCTGCCGATCCTGCTGGCGATTCGCGCGATGGTGCGGGTGGTTCGCGACCAGGATGAGCTGGAACGCCGCATCGACCTGGAATCCTTCGCCATCTCGGCGATGGTCACCGGCTTCGGCTTCTTCAGCTTTGGCCTGTTGCTGGGGGCAGACATCGGCTGGAGTGTATCGGGGCAGGCGGTGGCGATCTGGGTGATGCCCTGCCTGTTTGCCACATTCGGTCTGGCCAAGCTGCTGGTTGTCTGGCGCTATCGCAGCCATGAATAACCACGTGCGCGAACTGCGCGGGGAGCAAGGCTGGTCGCAGGCCGATCTGGCCGAACGACTGGATGTGTCGCGGCAGACCATCAATGCCATCGAGACCGGCAAGTACGACCCGAGCCTGCCGCTGGCGTTCAAGATCGCTCGTCTGTTCGGGCAATCGATCGAAACCATTTTTGAACCTGGGGAATGATCCTGTGAGTAACCGATCCGGAAAACGCATGGGCGTGGTGGTCGCCATCGCCGTGGCGATCCTCGCCGGCAATCGCGTCGCCCATCACCGCGAGCAGGGCCGGACTGCGCCCGCCGCGGCAGTCGCGCCGAATGCATCGGCGTCCGTGGCCAAAGCGCCGCGGGCCACCTGGACTCTGGGCACCGTGGTACTGACTGCATGCGAGTTGTCTCCGCCGAACAGCGGGCTGAGCACGGCGGCGTGGTGCGCGGATTTTCCGGTGCCGGAAAACCGCGCCGACCCACACAGCCGCACGATTACGCTGAAGCTGGCGGTGCTGCGCTCGCGGGCGCAGCTGGCCAGTGGCGACATGCTGGCATTCCTCGCCGGCGGTCCGGGCCAGGCGGCGACGGATTCGGCGGCACAGGTCGCAGCGGTACTGCGGCCCCTGCTGGCACATCGTCATGTGTTGCTGCTGGATCAGCGCGGCACCGGTGGCTCGAACGCACTCAGCTGCCGCGATTCCGCGGCCACGCCGGCGCCGGATGACAGTACGTTCAACGTGGAGAAGTTGAGCGAGGCTGCCGCGCAGTGTGCGAAGCAATTGGCCGACCGCGCCGATCCGCGCTTCTACACCACCACCATCGCGGCGCAGGATCTGGAGGATGTGCGGCGGGCGCTCGGCGCGCCGCCGCTCGATCTGCTCGGGGTGTCGTACGGCACGCGGATGGCGCAGCAATACCTGATGCGCTTCCCGCAGTCGGTGCGCAGCGTGGTGCTCGACAGCGCGGTGCCGAATTCGCTGGCGCTGGGCGAGGACTTCGCGCGCAATCTGGACGATGCGTTGAAAGCGCAGTTCGCCCGCTGCACCGCGGAGCCGGCATGCAAGAGGAAGTTCGGCGATCCGGATCAGACGCTGTACCAGCTGCGTGACGCGCTGCGCGCGAATCCGCACCAGGTCAGCTTCCGCGACCCGCAGACCTACCAGACGGTCAAGCGCATGCTGGACGAAGACTCGCTGGCCAGCGTGGTGCGGATGTTCGCGTACACGCCGGCCACCGCTGCCCTGCTGCCGCTGTCGATCGACGCGGCCGCCCATGGCGAGGTCGGGCCGCTGCTTGGACAGGCCAAGCTGCTGTCCGGTGAACTGTCCGAGCTGATGGGCAGTGGCATGCAGTATTCGGTGATCTGCAGCGAGGATGCCGATCTGCTCGTGCGCCGTCCGCAGGACGCCGACACCATCCTGGGCACGCGGATCGTGGATGCGCTGAAGGCGGTCTGCTCGGTATGGCCCCGGGGCACGCGCCCGGCGGATTTCCACCAGCCGCTGAGAACCGACAAGCCGGTGTTGTTGCTGGCCGGTCAGTACGATCCGGTGACGCCGCCGCGCTACGCCGAGGAAATTGCCAGGGGTTTGCCGAATGCGCGCGTGCTCACCCTCAAGGGTCAGGCACACAGCGTCATGGCCGTCGGCTGCACGCCGCAACTGATCCAGCATTTTGTCGAGCAGCTTGATCCGAAGGCGCTGGATGCCAGCTGCCTGGAACGGCTTCAGCCCACGCCGATCTTCATCGACTTCAATGGCGCAACCCCCTGAAGGAGCCGCACCATGAAACGACAGCAGGTTCTCGCGAACGCGATCCTCTGGGCCGCCGCCATCATGGCCTCGGCCGCGCTGGGGGCGTCACCCTTCCTTTCCCTCGTCCTGCTGCCGTTGCTTGCCACCATGTCCGTGGTGACTGCAGGGCGGGACACCTGTTTCAAGCGGAGTGAACAGTCGTGATTGAAGTCCGGGATTTGCACAAGGCATTCGGCATGGTGAAGGCCGTTGACGGCGTCAGCTTCAGCGCCCGCGACGGCGAGATCACCGGCCTGCTCGGCCCCAACGGCGCGGGCAAGACCACGACGCTGCGCATGCTGTACACGTTGATGACGCCCGATAGCGGCCAGGTGCTGGTGGACGGCATCGATGCGGCCACCGACCCGTTGGCGGTGCGTCGGCAGCTCGGCGTGTTGCCGGACGCGCGCGGGCTGTACAAGCGACTGAGCGCGCGCGAGAACATCGACTATTTCGGGCGCCTGCAGGGTTTGCCGGAAGATCTGCTGGCAAGCCGGCGCGAAGCGCTGGTCGATGCGCTGGAGATGCGCGACATCGCCGACCGGCGCACCGAGGGCTTTTCACAGGGCCAGCGGGTGAAGACCGCAATTGCCCGCGCCCTGGTGCATGACCCGCGCAACGTCATCCTCGACGAGCCCACCAACGGCCTGGATGTGATGGCCACGCGCGCGCTGCGCCAGTTCATGCAGCGGCTGAAAAGCGAGGGCCGTTGCGTGCTGTTCTCCAGTCACATCATGCAGGAGGTGGCGGCCTTGTGTGATCGCATCGTGGTGATCGCGCACGGTCGGGTGGTGGCCGACGAAACCCCCGCGGCCCTGCGCGCGCAAACCGGCGAAACGAATCTTGAGGAAGCCTTCGTCAAGATCATCGGCAGCGAAGAGGGGCTGGCGGCATGAAGACCACGAGCGCAAACGTTTCGCGTCGAAGTGCGTGGCTCACCGTGTTCCTGAAGGAGGTCAGGGAAAATCTGCGTGATCGCCGCACCTTGATGAGCGCCTTTCTCACCGGTCCGCTGCTGGGCCCGCTGCTGTTCGTGATGTTGATCAGCTTCACGGTGAACCGCGAACTGGACAAGGCGGAGCAGCCACTGAGCGTGCCGGTGATTGGCGCCCAGTACGCCCCCAACCTGATCAATGCACTGCGCGAAGGCGGCGTGGTGCCGGCCGCGGCGGTGGCCGATCCCGAGCAGACCGTGCGCAAGCAGGACGCCGATGTGGTGCTGCGGATCGCCCCCGGCTACGGCGCGGCGTGGCGCAAGGGCGAGGCGGTACAGGTCGAGTTGTTCCACGACTCGTCGCAGCGGGATGCGCAAGGCTCGGTGGAGCGGGTGACCCGACTGATCGAAAGCTACTCGCGTCAGCAGGGCGCGATGCGACTGGTCGCCCGCGGGCTGTCGCCGACCACCGCGTGGCCGCTGCAGGTGGCCGCGCGCGACCAGGCCACACCGCAATCGCGGGCGGTGCTGATGTTCGCGATGCTGCCGTACTTCCTGGTCATCACCATCTTCCTGGGCGGCATGTACCTGGCGATCGACCTGACCGCCGGCGAGCGCGAGCGGCAATCGCTGGAACCGCTGTTCGCCAACCCGGTGCCACGCTGGAAAATCCTCTGCGGCAAGCTGACGGCGATCTGCGTGTTCTCCACCGCCAGCCTGCTGATCACCCTGCTGGCCTTTGCCGTGGTGGGCCAGTTCATTCCTGCCGAGAAGATCGGCATGGAACTGGACCTCGGCCTGCACTTCGCCAGCTACGTGCTGTTGCTGATGCTGCCGCTGGTCGTGCTGCTGGCCGCGCTGCAATCGCTGGTGGCGGCGTTCGCCAAGAGCTATCGCGAGGCGCAGACCTATATCTCGCTGCTGATGCTGCTGCCGATCGTTCCCAGCCTGCTGCTGTCGTTCCTGCCGATCAAGGCGCAGGCATGGATGTATGCAGTGCCGCTGCTGGGCCAGAACCTCGGCATCATGCAGTTGCTGCGCGGCGATGGCGTCAGCATCGAGCAGGTCGGCCTGTGCCTGGCCGGCAGCCTGGTGACGGCGCTGGCGGCGGTGCTGGTGACGGCCCAGTTGTATCGCTCGGAGAAGCTGGCGATTTCGGCCTGAACAAACGCCTTGGCTCCCTCCGCTGCATTGCAGGGAGGGAGCCAAGGCACTCAGCGCGGCGGCGCGGTCAGTTCGCGGGCGCTGAGGTAGCCATCGTGGTTGCGGTCGAGCTTGTGGAATTGCTCGCGCAGGTTGGCGTGGAAGCCCGTCAGCGTGATCGGCCGGCCGCGGTTGCCGGGCAGCTCGCCGGTTTCGAGGATGCCGTCGCCGTTGCTGTCCATGCTGCGGAAACTGCGGTCCATGTAGGCCAGGTATTCGACCTCGCTGACCCGGCCGTCGCCATCGCGATCGAACATCTGCAGGTAGGCAGCGCGGTCATCCTGCGCCGCTGCACAGGCCGGCAGCAGCGCCAGCAGCAGCGCCAGCAGCCCGGCGAGTGGACGGATGTTCAGCGATGACCGCCGTGGATGCCGATGAACTGCAGAAATTCGGCGCGGGTGCGTGCGTCCTCGCGGAACGTGCCGAGCATCTGGCTGGTCACCATCGACACGCCACGCTTGTGCACGCCGCGTGTGGTCATGCATTCGTGACTGGCGTCGATCACCACCGCCACGCCGGCTGGCTGCAACGTCTCCTGGATGCAGTGGGCGATTTCGGCGGTGAGCTTCTCCTGCACCTGGAAGCGTCGTGCAAAGCCGTCCACCACGCGTGCCAGCTTGCTGATCCCGACCACGCGGTTGGTCGGCAGATAGCCGACATGGGCGCGGCCGATGATCGGTGCCATGTGATGCTCGCAGTGGCTCTCGAACTCGATGTCGCGCAGCACCACCATCTCGTCGTAGCCATCGACTTCCTTGAAGGTGCGCTTGAGGAATTCGGCCGGATCCTCGGCGTAGCCGGCAAACCAGTCGCTGTAGGCCTTGACCACGCGCTTGGGCGTGTCGAGCAGGCCTTCGCGCGAGGGATCTTCGCCTGCCCAGCGCAGCAGGGTGCGCACGGCCTCTTCGGCCTGTTCGCGCGTGACATCGGGGTGCTTGGCGTGGTCGCTCATGCCGGGTCCTTGGATAAATCGAAGGGAAAGTCTACCCGGATGGCGGTCTTGCCTGGATATCCGGGGGTGTTGCAGCTCCCTTGACGGGGTGCAGCCTTGCTGGCGTAGCGATACGGCAATACGGCGTCATTGGATGCACGATTGTGCCGACCGGTTCCGCCGCCGACTGCCGTGGTCGTGCGGAGGATCACTCGTCGACGGCGTCGTCCGCGCCGTCGGCCAATGTCGGTGCATCATCGAGCAAGAGTTGACCGGCATCACCCGACAGCGATTCCACCTCGCGCAGCGTGCGTTCGATGGCGCGGGTGCGGACGCCGGCGCTGTCGATGCTGTTGCGCGCGGCGTCGAGTTGCTTGCGGGTCTTTTCCAGTACCACGCCGAACTTGCCGAACTCATTCTTCACCGCACCGAGAATCTTCCATACTTCGCTCGAACGCTTGGCGATCGCCAGCGTACGGAAGCCCATTTGCAGGCTGTTGAGCAGGGCGCTCAACGTGGTCGGGCCCGCCACGGTGACCCGGTGGTCGCGCTGCAGGTTCTCGAACAGGCCGGGCCTGCGGATCACCTCGGCGTAGAGGCCCTCGGTCGGCAGGTACAGCACCGCGAAGTCGGTAGTGTGCGGCGGCGCCACGTATTTGCCGTGGATTCGCCTGGCTTCCTCGCGCACGCGGGCTTCCAGTGCGCGACCGGCGGCCAGTGCAGCCTCGGCATCGGAGGCTTCCTGGGCATCGAGCAGGCGCTGGTAGTCCTCGACCGGAAACTTCGCGTCGATCGGCAGGTAGACGTGTTCGCCTTCCTCCTGCCCCGGCATGCGGATGGCGAACTCCACCCGGTCATTGCTGCCCGGCACGGTGATCACGTTGGAGGCGTATTGCTCGGCGGTGAGCATGTCTTCCAGCAATGCGCCCAGCTGCACCTCGCCGAAGATGCCGCGTTTCTTCACGTTGGTCAGCACGCGCTTCAGGTCGCCCACGCCGGTGGCCAGGCTCTGCATTTCGCCCAGCCCACGCTGCACGGCTTCGAGCCGTTCGGAGACCAGTTTGAACGATTCGCCCAGGCGGGTTTCCAGCGTCGCATGCAGTTTTTCATCCACGGTGGCACGCATCTGCTCGAGCTTGGCCGCGTTGTCTTGCTGGATCGCACCGAGCTTGGCTTCCAGCGTGGCGCGCATTTCACCCATGCGCTTTTCGTTGTCGGCGGTGAGCGCGGTCAGCCGTTGCTGTTGCTGTTCGCCGAGGCGATTCAGCGTGGTGGCGACTTCCTCGCGACCCTTGCGCGCATCGTCGATCAGTCGCTGGGTCAACGATTGCAGGCCGTTGTCGGTACGCTCGGTCAGCAGGGTCAGGCGTTGACCGAAGCCGTCGATGCGCTCGGCCTGCTGCTGTGACATCCCGCCGAGCTGCTCGCCGAGATGGCCGCGGAAGCGGTCGAAGCTTTGCTGCAATTCCTCGCGGCCGGCGCGCTGTTCCTCGCGCAGCGTGCGTTCGACGCGGGCGCCGTCGTCTTTCAGGGCGTCCAGTTTCATGCCCAGTCCCGGCTCGCCACGGCCACGCAGCAACAGGATTGCCTGCAGCAGGAGCACGGCTGCGGCGAGGATGACCAGCAGGATCAGCAGGATTTCGGTGAGCGGCATGGAACGTTTTCCCGAGGCAAGGCATCCAGTGTACGTCGAGCCGTCTCATCGGCTGCGCCCGGTTTTCACGTTGCCGTTGCCGGGGCGGTGCAAGATGGGCCGATCGCAGCCCTGGAGAATGTCATGGAACACATCCACGATTATCTGATCATCGGTGGCGGCATGGCTGCCGACGCAGCTGCCAAGGCGATCGGCGAGGTCGATGCAGCGGCGAATATCGGCATGGTCGGCGACGATCCGTCGCCGCCGTACCAGCGTCCGCCGTTGAGCAAGGCGTTGTGGAAAGGTGACAAGTCGCCGGCCGACATTGACCTGGCCACGGCGCAAAGCGGCGCGACGCTGTATCAGGGTCGACGGATCGCCGCGCTGGATCGCGCGGCGCATGTGGTGCACGACGAACAGGGCGACAGCTATCGCTATCGCCGCCTGCTGCTGGCCACCGGCGCCACGCCGCGCTTGCTGCCGTTCGACGGTGGCGAGCGGCTGATTCACTTTCGCACGCTGGCGGACTATCAGGCGCTGCGCCGCTATGCCAAGCCGGGTGCCTACATCGCGGTGATCGGCGGCGGCTTCATCGGTTGCGAGCTGGCTGCCTCGCTGTGCAGCGTCGGCTGCAAGGTCAGCCTGCTGTTTCCCGGCGAGACGATCGGTGCCGGGCGCTACCCCGAGGCGCTGGCGCGCCATCTTGACGACTACTACCGCAGTCGCGGCGTGGACCTGCACCCGGGCACCCGCGTCACGGGCGGTGAAGCCACCCAGGGCGGCGTGAAACTGGCGTTGTCCAACGGCGAGATCATGCTGGTGGAGGCGGCGGTGGCCGGCCTGGGCGTGACACCGAATGTGGCCCTGGCCGAGCAGGCTGGCCTGACGGTCGACAACGGTATCGTCGTCGATGCGCAACTGCGCAGCAGCGATCCGGAGATCTGGGCCGCCGGCGACGTCGCCAATTTTCACAGCGTGAGCCTGGACCGCCGCATGCGCGTGGAACACGAAGACGCCGCGGTCAGCATGGGCCGGCATGCCGGGCGCGCGATGGCTGGCGCCGCCGAGGCATACGTCACCCAGCCGTACTTCTACTCCGACCTGTTCGATCTGGGCTACGAGGCCGTGGGCCTGCTGGACACCCGCCTGCAGGTGGTCGAGGACTGGCGCGAGCCGTACCGCGAAGGCGTGGTGTACTACCTCGACCAGGGGCGCGTGCGCGGTGTGTTGCTGTGGAACACGTGGGACCAGGTCGATGCCGCGCGCGCACTGATCGCCGAGCCGGGACCGTTCGATGCGGCCAGCCTGCATGGACGGCTGCCGGCGAAAGCCTGAGTGGTCGACACGATGAGCATCAGCGCTTGCGGCGTGCAGCGCGCAACTGGCCACGCAGGTAGCGCAGCGTGTGCTGTTCCAGCTGGCGCGGGTGGGCCGCGACGCGCGCAGGGATCACCTGTTGCAGGCTGCCATCCTGCCAGCCGGAAAGAATCAGCGGGTGGACATAGGACGCGCGGCAGACCGCGGGAGTGTTGCCCAGCGTGGCCGCCACCTGCTTGATCGCTGCAGCGAGTGCGTTGCGGACCGCACGCTCGCCGCCCTTCGCCGGGAGCGGCGTGCGCGCCAGTACACCGGCCGCGTGCACGGTGCCTCCCCAGGTGCGGAAGTCCTTGGCGCTGAAGTCCTCGCCACCGGTCTCGTGCAGGTAAGCGTTGACCTCGCCCGAATCGATCGGCTGGTGCTGGCCTTCGTCGTCGAGGTACTGGAACAGGTGCTGCCCCGGCAATTGCTGCAAACGGTGCACGATGCGCGCGAGGCGGCGGTCGCTCAGTTCCACCTCGCGCTCCTGTCCGCTCTTGCCGCGAAACGCAAAGCGCAGGCGACCACGTTCGGCGCGCACGTGGCGCGAGCGCAGGGTGGTCAGGCCGAAGCTCCTGTTGTCACGCGTATAGGCCTCGTTGCCGATGCGGATCAGGGTTTCGTCGAGCAGGCGCACGATCAGTGCCAGCACCTTGTCGCGCGACAGGCCGGGTCGGGCCAGATCGCGCCGCACGCGTCGACGCAAGGCCGGCAGTGCGGCGCCGAACGCCAGCACGCGATCGAACTTGCCGTGATCGCGCAGCACGCGCCATTGCGGGTGATAGCGGTATTGCTTGCGCTGGCGCGCATCGCGGCCGGTGGCCTGCAGGTGACCGCGCGGGTTTTCGCAGATCCACACATCCGCATACGCCGGTGGAATCGCCAGCGCATGGATGCGCTCAAGCACCCTCGCGTTGCTGATCCGGCGCCCATCGGCAGTGTGGTAACTGAAGCCCTTGCCGCGACGCAGGCGTCGGATACCTGGTTGCGCATCGCTGACGTAGACCAGGCCGGCCGCGCGGACGTCGCGGCGCAAGTCGGGGTCGCTGTCACTCGGTGGGCTGGCCATGCGCGGATGGTGCGCGCGGCGTCAGTCAAGCCGATGTGAGCCTCAATCGACGCGGCAGAACACCGCCTTCAGATAGCGCCCTTCCGGCACATCGGTGCGGAACGGGTGGTCGGCGCCGGCGCCGCGCACTTCCAGCACCTGGATCTCGCGACCGGCGTTCAGCGCCACTCGCCGCAACATCTCCAGGAACTCGCCTTCGCCGACCAGGCCGGTGCACGAACAGGTCAGCAGCAGGCCGCCGGGCGGGATGATGTCCAGCGCCATCCGGTTCATCGCGAAATATTTCTTCAGCGCGTCCATGACCTTGTTGCGGTCGCGGGTGAGCTTGGGCGGATCGAGGATCACCGCGTCGTAGCGCTCGCCGCGGGCCACGGCCGCGCGCACCCAGTCGAAGATGTCGGACTGCTCGAACGTGACCGCCACGTCGTTAGCCTGTGCGTTGGCACGGGCCACTTCGAGGATGCCGGCGTCCAGATCCACGCCAACGGCTTCGCGCGCGCCAGCCGCCATCGCATGCACGGCAAAGCCGCCGGCGTTGCAGCACAGGTCGAGCACGCGGCGGCCTTTCGCCAGTTCGGCGAAGCGCTTGCGGTTGTCGCGCTGGTCGGCGAAGAAGCCGGTCTTGTGGCCCGAGCCGGGCGCGGCGTGGAAGCGCAGGCCGTGTTCGTGCACCTCGAAGGCTGCCGGCACGTCGGGGCTGCGGCAGTCGAACGATTCCTGCTTTTGCACGTGCGACTCGGCGAACCAGTACAGCTGCGTGCCGGGGAAGTGGGTCAGCAGCGCAGCGTGGATCGCTTCGCGAAAACGCCACATGCCGGCGGCAAAGTATTCGATCACCAGGATGTCGGCATAGCGGTCGACGATCAGGCCGGACAGGCCATCGCCCTCGCTGTGCACCACGCGCCAGGCATCGCTGACGGCGTCGAGCTGCAGCCAGTCGCGACGCAGCTGCACGGCGCGGGCGATGCGTGCGGCGATCCATTCGGCGTCGATGCCGGTTTCGGGATGCGTGTCCAGCAAGCGCAGTGCGATGCGTGCGTGACCGTTCCAGAACGCGCGACCGACGTGGCGACCCTTGGCATCCTGCACCTCGACCACGCTGCCCGGCGGCAGCTTCGCTTCCGGCTTGTAGATCTGCGCCGACCACACCCACGGATGCCCGGGGCTGCGGTCGGATTTCAGGCGGATGATGGGGAGCGCGGCGGGAGTATTCATCCGCCCATGATAGCTGGTGGCCGGGTTCCTCCCCGCTTGGCGGAGAGCATTGCTGGTACTGGCCCGGCCCTCCCCTGCAAAGCAGGGGAGTGAGCACAGCTTCAGCGCAGGCGCAGGATCAGCCAGGACAGCAGCGCCAGCAGGTTGATGCCCAGCCGCGATACGGACGGCCCGGCGATCGCCAGCAGGAAGCCTTGCGAACCGAGCTGCCAGTCGATGGCCAGTCGCGGCGTCGCCTGCAAGGTGGCGAACACGTTGACGAAGGCGCCGCAATGCAGGCCGTAGCTGAACACCGGCAGGGCGATCAGCGGCAGCTGCAGCAGTTGGGCCCAGCGCGACATGCGCACGCCGTGTTCGCTGCCAGCGACCAGTTGGATGCCTGCGGCCAGCACGAAGCCATACAGCGCCAGGCCGAGCAGGGCGACCAGGCTGTCATGCGGGCCGAACGGCAGCAGTCGATGCAGCATGGCCGCCACGCCGTAGAAGCCGCCGGCGATTTCGAGGACGCCGATCAGGCGGAACAGAATGGTGCGCATGCGAGGCCCTTGCGGAAAAAGCGCAAGCTTAGGCGATCAGCACGCCGCGTGCTTCTTCGACGATGGCATGCGGCACGAAGCGGGCACCGTCCTGCGTCACCAGCGAACGGTCCTCGCGAATGCCGATGCCGCAGGCGCGATCGCCGACCAGCCAGCTGCCGATCAGCGGGTAGTGGCCGTTGAAGCCGGTCAGCGGATGGCAAGCCTGGCGGATGCACGGGCCATCGTACGGGCCGTCGGTACGCAGCTCACGGCCGTCATCCAGATGCATCGCGATATTGGCGCCTTCGCGTGAATGCAGTGGCTTGCGCACCCAGCCGCGCGGCAGTTCACCACCCTGGTCGAACTCGGCCGGCAGCAGGTTGGGGTGGCCGCGATGGGCCTCCCACAACAGCGGCAGGATGCCCTTGTTGCTGAGCAGGGCCTTCCATGGCGGCTCGATCAGCTGCAGGCCGGAACGCGGCAGATACGGACCGAAGGATTCGCGAAACAGATCTTCCAGCGGATACAGCTTGAACAGGCAGCCGATGACGTTGTCGTCGAGATCGGTGAAGCGGCCGTCTTCGGCAAGGCCGATGTCCTCGATCGCCAGCGTGCCGCAGTCGATGCCGGCCTGCACGGCGCAATCGCGCAGGTAGGCGATGGTGCCCTGGTCCTCGGTCGAGTCGCGCACGGCGGCGAAGTGGAACGGCCGCGCAATGCCGCGCGCGATGGTGCCGAATGCCTCCACCAGCGATTCCTGGATCGAATTGAACTGGTCGCTGCCGGCCGGCAACTGGCCGCGCGCGAGCTGGTCTTCCAGCCATTGCCACTGGAAGAACGCCGCCTCGAACAGCGACGTCGGCGTGTCGTAATTCAGCTCATAGAGTTTGGCCGGGCCGCTGCCGTCGTAGGCGAAGTCCATGCGCCCGTACAGGTGTGGCTGGCGCTCGCGCCAGCTCTGCGCGATCCAGTCGCGGTACGGCTCGGGGATCGCCAGCTGCTGCATGTGCTGCTCGCTGCCGACGATGCGCTCGACCATGTCCAGCGCCATCGCGTGCAGCTCTTCGCTGGGTGCTTCGAGGTCGTGCTCGATTTCCCGCAGGGTGAATGCGTAATACGCCGATTCATCCCAGTACGGGGCATCGTCGATGGTGTGGAAGCCGAAACCGCAGTCGGCTGCCTTGGCGCGCCAGTCGGCGCGCTCGGCCAGGGCGATGCGACGCATCAGCTGCCGAAACCGCGACTGCCGCTGGACCTGCCGAAGCCGGCCCGGCTGACGGTAACCGCGCGATTCGGCGTGGCCGTGATCGGCACCATGCCGGTGCCCGCCGCCGCGCCGCGATAGACGCCGCCGCTGGCACCGCCGGGTGCCGGCCGCTGCCAGCCGCCGTTGCTGTCGCGAAACGCCGGCGCGCTGTTGAAGCCGTTCGCCGCCACGCCATTGCGCATCATCTGCGACAGGAAGAAGCCGGTCATCAGCGGACCGAAGAACGAATGGTTGCCACCGTCGTTGCGTTCGGCGCACTTTTCCTTGCCATAGCTGGCCTCGCATTCCTCGCGGCTGGCAAACTTCGGCGCGGTGGCCACGGCCTCCTGCTGTGCCTTGGAGAATGCCTCGCCACAGGTCTGGCTGTCGTTGGTCTGCGCCACGCAGGCCTCGACCGAGGTGTACAGGCCCTCACGCGATTCATTGCGGTCGCAGGCGGTCAGCAGCAGCGGGGCCGTGCTCATCAGCAGCAGGGCGGCGGTGCGGGATCGTTTCATGGACATGCTCGGACAAGGTATCTGCCCAAGCATGCCTGTTCAGGCGCGCTTGTGAAAGATCTTGCGATCAACTCGCGTAGCTGGGGTGTGGCTAGGCCAGTTCGTCCGCCAGTTCGTGCAGATCGGCAATGTGCTGTTCCCACCAGCGGGATTCGGCGGCGAACGGAAATGCCGCGGGGAAGGCCGGGTCGTGCCAGCGCGCGGCGATCCAGCCGGCATAGTGCAACTGGCGCATCGCGCGCAGTGCGGGAATCAGCGCCAGCTCGGTATGGTCGAAATCGCGGAATTGCTGATAACCCTCGAGGACGGCTTTCATCGCGCGCTCGTCGTTGGCGAGCATCCACAGGTCCTGCACCGCGGGGCCGGTGCGGGCGTCGTCGAAGTCGACGAAGTGCGGGCCGGCGTCGGTCCACAGCACGTTGCCGGGGTGGCAGTCGCCGTGCAGGCGCAACTGACGCTGCGGGCCGAGTGCCTCCATGCGGGCCGCGATCGCCGCATCCAGCCGGGTTGCCGCCGCGCGATAGTTGACCGCCAGTGATGCGGGCAACAGCGTGGAGGAGAGCACCGCCAGCATCGGCTGCTGCACCATCGTCTCGCGATCCAGCCGACCGCGATGCGCGAACGGCTGGCGCGCGCCGATCACGTGCATGCGCGCGATCAACCGGCCCAGCCATTGCAGTTGATCGATCGCCTCCAGCTCGGGCGCGCGGCCGCCGCGGCGCGGAGTCAGCGCAAGGCGGAAGCCGCCGTGATGCAGCAGGGTCTGGCCGTTGAACACCAGCGGCGCGACTACCGGCAGTTCGGCGTCGGCCAGTTCCTGCGCGAAGGTGTGCTCCTCGACGATCGCCGCATCGCTCCAGCGGCCGGGCCGGTAGAACTTCGCGATCACCGGGGCGTGGTCTTCCAGCCCCACCTGCCAGACCCGGTTCTCGTAGCTGTTCAGCGCCAGCAGGCGCCCGTCCGGCCACAAGCCGCACGCGCTCACCGCATCGAGCACCAGGTCGGGAGTGAGGTTGGCGTACGGGGCGTCGTTCAACGCGGCGCCATCGCGCGGGCGGCGATCACCGCCATGGTGATGCGCGAGATGCACACCAGCGCGCCTTCCTCGCTTTCGATGCGGATTTCCCAGACTTGGGTGGTGCGGCCGATATGCAGCATCTTCGAGGTGCCGGTCACGATGCCGCTGCGCACGCCGCGGATGTGGTTGGCGTTGATGTCCAGGCCCACCGCCAGTTCCCTGGCCGGATCCAGGGTCAGCATCGCCGCGGTGCTGCCCAGCGTTTCGGCCAGCACCACCGACGCACCACCGTGCAGCAGGCCGTACGGCTGGTGGGTGCGATGGTCGACCGGCATGGTGCCTTGCAACCAGTCATCGCCGATCGCGGTGATGCGGATGCCCAGCGTCTCCATCATGGTATTGGCGCTCCATGCGTTGATGCGGGCCAGGTCGGCAGGTTGTTTCCAGATGCTCATCGTTGATTCCCGTAGATCGAGCCCGCATTGTTGTCCGTGCCAATCGCCACGACAATGCATGCGTGTTCAAGGTCACCCTCAAAACTTCCGGCCGCCAGTTTTCGGTGGCCGCGGGCGAAACCGTGCTGGAAGCGGCGCAACGGGCGGGCGTGGCCTTGCCCTACTCGTGTCGCGCCGGGGTCTGCGGCAGTTGCAAGGCGACCTTGCTGGAAGGGCGCTGCGAGTACCCGCGCAACCCGCCACTGGCGCTGAATGCCGACGAGCAGGCGCACCACGCGGTGCTGTTGTGCCAGGCGGTGCCCGGCAGCGATCTGTTGCTGGAAGCGCGCGAAGTCACCTCGGTGGAGGACATCGCGCGGCGCCAGCTCGGCATGGTGGTGACGGAAAAATGGCCGCTGGCAACCGACGTCACCGGATTGCGGTTGTTGCCTGCGCGCGGCGAGCGTCGGCTGAACCGGTTGCCCGGGCAGTACGTCGATATCCTGCTGGAGGACGGCAAGCGCCGTCCGTTCTCGATCGCCAACGGTCCGCAGGCCGACGGCATGATCGAGATGCATGTGCGCCACGTGGCCGGTGGCGGCTTCACCTCGTGGGTCAGCCACAGTCTGCAGCCGGGTGATCAGCTGCGGATCGAGGGGCCGCTGGGCACCTTCGTGCCGCGCGAGGATTCGGAACGCCCGATGATCTTCATGGCCGGCGGCACCGGTTTTGCGCCGGTGAAGGCGATCATCGAGCACTTCATCGCGCTGGGTACGCGCCGGTCGATCCGCGTCTACTGGGGCGCACGGGTGGCGAGCGACCTGTACCTGCGCGGTTTGGCCGAGCGCTGGGCCGCCGAGTTGCCGAATCTCGGGTTCCACGCCGTGGTATCCGATGCGGACGATGCAGACGGCTTGCGCAGCGGGCTGGTGCACGAAGCCGTGCTGGCCGACCAGCCGGACCTGTCGGGCCATGATTTGTACATGAGCGGTCCGCCGGCGATGATCGACGTGGCGCACCCGCGATTCCTCGCCGCTGGCTTGCCGGAGGATCGCCTCTATTACGACTCGTTCGAATACGCGCCCGACGTGCTGGCGCAGATCATCGCCGGTCGCGCCGGCATCCACGATGGCTAGAAGTGAGTGAATAGGCGTGAGAGGCGTGAGAAAGCGGCTGTTCTCTCTTTCCTCACTCCACTCACTCCTGCTACCGATTGCCCTTGGCCACCGGCAGCTGCGCCGCGTGCCACGCCAGCACGCCACCGTCGAGCCGGTGCACCTTGCTGAAGCCGGCCTTGACCAGCCGTTGTGCCGCCTTGATCGAATTGCCGCGGCCGTCCTTGTCCATCACCACCACCGGCAATTCCTTGGCCTTGGCCAGGTCCTTCTGCTCGGGGTCGAACTGGCTCATCGCCACGTGCTTCGCGCCCGGCACATGCATCTTCTCGAACTCGGCGATCGCCGACAGGTCGACCAGCAACGGGCTTTCGCGATTGATCAGAAGGGTCAGGCCCGCCGGGCTCAGCTCCCTGACCTTGCTGAACAAGGTGCCGACCTGCAGCACGATCAAGGCGAGCAGCAGGACGGCGAACAACGCCACCAGGGCGACATGATTGCCGATAAATTCGGGCAGCTTGTGCAGAACATCGTTCATGGTCAGTCCACTTCGCGCGCGAGGTGCGCACGGATCCGGGTAAACCGCCGATTATACGGGGTTGCCGCGATCCGCGCGGGCGCCGCCCGAACGGTCCGGGGTGCTCAGTCCTGGGTGATGTTCGGCAGGCCGCTGGTCAGCCACCAGTGCTTGGTCGCCTCGTCGTAATGCCAGGTCTGGTGATCGACGACGCTGCGTTCGGACTGGCTATGGATGTTGACCAGATTGATCACCGCCGTTTGCTGCACGTCGAAGTCGCCGGTCGGGACCGGGCCGGGGTCATCGTTGTATTCGGTGACCCGCACCTGCTGGAAGCGGGCCAGTTGCAGCGAGGTCAGCGGATGCGCGACGCGGACTTTCGGATCGATGAACTGCACCGCGCTCTGGAAATCGCCCCAGCGCAGCGTGCTGCCATAGGCCTTCAGCGTGGTGGTGAGGGCGTCGCTGCGGGTCTTGGTGGCGCAGCCGGCCAGCAGCAACCCCGACAACAGCACGACAAGAATGCGGGTAATCCGACGCATGTGGTTTCCTCCCCGATGAAATCCCGTCCATTCTGCCTGATGCGCAGGCAGTCCACTCAATCGCGGCGTTTGGCCACGAAGCGGGCGTTCAAGGTGCACGCCGGCGCGCCATTCTCGCCGGGCACCACGCAGTCGACCGCGATGCGTGCCCGGCCACGGCTCTCCAGCGTGGTGAAGAACGTGGCCCAGTTTGCATCAGCGGCCAATCGGGCCTCGCTGAAAAAGTCCTGCCACAGCGGTGCCAGATAGCGCACGCCCGATTCGGCGACGAAGACGTCGCAGTCCAGTCCGCGCCGGCGCAATGCCAGTTCGACCAGTGCCCAGCCGCTCAACGTCATCACGCTGACCAGGCTGCCGCCAAAGGCGCAGCCCTTGTCGTTGACGTTGGGCGCCAGTGGCGCGCGCAGGGTCAGGTGGTCGTCGTCACAGCTTGCCAGTTCCAGCGCCATGGCGTCGGCCAGTGGAATCTCGTTGCGGAGGAACCGGATCAGTTGTTGTGCAGCCGTTGTTGCTTCGGGGGTACTCACGTGATCAGCAATTCGCGTGCAGGAAAGCCCGACAGTGTAAGCCCACCGCTACACTGCGGCCATGACAGCGAGCCAGCGCGGTGCGCGGATGCAGCCAGAAACCTTGCCGAAGCCTGCAGGCCTGCGCGGCCGAATCGTGGTGATCACGCGCCCGGTCGGTACCGGCGCCGGGCTGGCGCGCCGCGTGCGGGCGCTGGGCGGCATGCCGCTGCTTTTGCCGGGGCTGGCCCTGCATGCGGTGGAGCATCGCGCGGCCGCGCGGGAAGGCTTGCGCGCCGCCCTGGCCGACCAACTGATCGTGTTCACCAGCCCCGCAGCGGTCCGTCACGCGGCCGCGTTGTTGCCGTTGCGCACGACGGCCATGGTGCTTGCCGTGGGGCAGGGCACCGCGCGCGCGCTGCGCCGGCATGGCATCGCCGCGCCGTTGACTCCACGTCGGCAGCAGGACAGCGAGGGGTTGCTCGAACTTGCCGAACTGCAGCAGCTGCGCGGCCGCCGCGTGGCCCTGATCGGTGCGCCCGGCGGCCGCGGCGTGCTGCGTGCGCACCTTGCCGCGCGCGGTGCACGGCTGCGCGAGGTGCATGTCTACCGCCGCGTGCCGCCGCGGCTGGACCGTCGTCACGTGGAAGCACTGAACCGCTTGCCGGCCTCGGCGCAGGTGCTGCTGTCCAGTGCCGAGGCGCTGCACAACCTGCAGCACGGCCTGCCCGCCCCGGCGTGGGCGCGACTGTGTGCGGCCACCGCCGTGGTCAGCAGTGAACGCCTGGCCGGTGCGGCGCGCGCCGCCGGTTTTCGGCGCCTCCGCATCGCGGCCTCGGCGGTGTCGGCGGATCTGCTGGCCGAGGCCCTCTCGGCAAGCTGACCGTTCTTCACGCCGCTGTGCTACGAACGCGCCCGTATGGGCTGCTAGCATGCGTGCATGAGCAACGAAGACAAGCCGAACGAGCCCGTGACGCCCGAGGGCGTCCGTCCTGACCCTGTGGCGTCCGACGCGGTGCGGGTCGATCCGCCGCTGCGCCCGACACGGCCGGCGCCGGCGGGCCCCGCACCGCGCCAGCG
Organism: Rhodanobacter ginsengiterrae; assembly: GCF_050026815.1. NCBI lineage: Bacteria > Pseudomonadati > Pseudomonadota > Gammaproteobacteria > Lysobacterales > Rhodanobacteraceae > Rhodanobacter > Rhodanobacter ginsengiterrae. Next base: position 49,332 of record NZ_JALBWO010000044.1, read on the forward strand.
TGGTGGCGGCACGGCGGCGCTGGCGCTGGCGCTGGCGTTGGTCGCGGCGGGCGCCGCCGGTTACGTCGGCTGGCGCCAGTGGCAGCAGGAGCAGGGCACGGCCGCCGACAACCAGAGCCTGGCCGGCCTGCAGCAACGCGTGGACACCCTGGAGACCACGCTGGGCGCGCTGGGCCAGCAACGCAGCAGTCTCGATCAGCGGCTGGATGATGCGGCCCAGGTCAACCGTTCGTTGCGTGAGGAACTGCTCGGCCAGTCCGAGCGCACGCGTCACCTCGAGGATGCGGTGGCCAAGCTGGCGGAGAAAAGCCTGAGCGGTCGTGACGGCATGCTGCTGGACGAAACCGAATCGCTGCTGCGCATGGGCAGCGAGCGCTACACGCTGTTCCACGATGCGCAAGGTGCCGCCGCTGCCTATGCACTGGCCGACCAGACCCTGGCCGCCGTCAACGACGGTGCGTTCAGCGGCCTGCGCCAGAGCATCGCGGCCGAACACGATGCGCTGGTCAGCAGCCAGCCGGCCAGTCAGGCCGCCGCCCTGCAGCAGTTGCTGGTCCTGCGCGGTGAACTGGCCACGCTGCCGCTGAAGCCGCTCGACCGCAGCAGCACCGAGGCCACCGATGTGTGGTCGCGGGTGCGCCGCGCGCTGGCCGGCGTGGTCAGCGTGCAGCGCGACAACGGCGCACCGCTGGCGGTCGCCGATGCGCGTTTCGCCCGTGAACTGGCGGCGCTCGACCTGGCCCAGGCGCAGGTGGCCCTGCTCGCCTACGACAGCAAGGACTATGCGGCCGCATTGCAGCGTGTGGGTGCCGCGCTGTCTGGCCAGTTCGATGCCGCGGCGCCAGCCGTGCAGCAGGCGCGCGCGACGCTGCAGCGGCTGGCCGCGCAATTGCCGGCAAACGCACCGGTGCAACTGGGCGCGGCACTGACCGAGTTGCGCAACCTGCGCGCGGTTCATGCGCTGGGCCCGGCGTCGTCCGCCAGCCGCGCGGCGCCGGTTGAGGCGCAGCCATGAGGCTCTGGTACTGGGTGCTGCTGGCGGTGGTGGCCGCCGCGCTGGCTGCATTCGGCTGGCATTGGGTGGCGGAAGATCCCGGCTACGTGCTGCTGCGCCTGCGCGGCTGGCGGGTGGAAACCACAGTGGTGGCCGCGCTGGTCATCCTGCTGCTCGCATGGGCGCTGCTCACCACGCTGTGGCGGCTGCTGCGCTGGCCGTTCGGCGCGCTGTCGCGCCGGCATCGGCGGCTCAGCCAGCAGCGTCTGGGCGCCGGTCTGGTTGCGTTGATCGAAGGTCGGCACGGCGACGCGGAGCGCGACCTCAATCGTGCCTCGCGACTGGACAGCTTGCGCGGGCCGGCCCTGCTGGCTTCCGCCGAAGCGGCTTCGCGCCGTGGCGAACCCGGTCGCGCGCTGGAGGCGCTGGACCAGGCTGCGCAATCGGTGCCGCAGGCGGCTCGCGTGCTGCGCGCCCGCGTGCTGCGCCGCGAAGGCAAGCCGGCCGAAGCACTGGCGCTGCTGTTGCCGGAATCCGACAAGGGCACGCTGACCCCGGGTGGCTGGCGTGAACTGGTCCAGGCTGCGCTGGCGACCGGCGACATCCGCCGCGCCCGCGAGGCCCTGGCGCCGTTGCAGAAGAGCGGTGCCTTGGGCCATCGCGCCTATGCGGCGCTGGAAGCGCAGGTGCTGGCCGCCGCGATCAACGCGGCGCCCGATGGGGCCTCGCTCAATGCCATGTGGTCGCAGTGGCCGAAGCCGCAGCGCCGGGTGGCGGCGGTGGTCGATGCCTATGCGCGGCGAGCGGCCGGCTTCGGGCTGGTCCTGCCGGCGATGGACGAAGTCGAATCCGCCTTGCGGCGGGAATGGTCGCCGTTGCTGATCGAAACCTATGGCAGCCTGTCCGGCGATGATGTCGAAGCGCGCCTGCGCCGTGCCGAAGGCTGGCTCGATGCCCATCCGAACGACGCCAGCCTGCTGCTCACGCTCGGTCGCATGTGCGTGCGGCTGAAAGTCTGGGGCAAGGCCCATCAATACCTGCAGCGTTCGCTGGCACTCGCGCCCGGCGCTCCCGCATGGGAGGCACTCGGCGACGCCTTCGCCGGCCAGGGCGACGCCGCCCAGGCACAGCGCTGCTACCGCAACGCGCTGGCGTTCGGCCGCGGCGAAATGGTCACGCCGCTGGCGCAATCCGCCAACCCGATGCAGCCGGACACGCACCCGATCGCGATCGAGGAGCGTGACGTGCACGGGGTGCCGCGTCTGCGCGAGTAGCTACAACGCGGTCAGGTGTGCGTAAGCGGCCACCAGCCATTTGCTGCCGGCCGCCTCGAAATTCACCTGCAGGCGCGTGTGCGCGCCGCTGCCTTCGGCGCTGACCACCACGCCCTCGCCAAAGCTGGGATGGCTGACCCGCTGGCCGAGTTTCACCGGCAGACTTTCTTCCAGTGACGACGATGCCTCCCGCGGACGACCGGCATACATCGGTCGGCTGACGTTGACCCGCGGCCGCACTTCGTCGATCAATTCGGCGGGCATCTCACCGAGGAAACGCGAAGGCCGGGCCAGCATCTCGGTGCCGTGCATGCGACGCGATTCGGCGTGGGTGACGATGAGTTTTTCGCGGGCGCGGGTGATGCCGACATAGGCCAGGCGGCGCTCCTCTTCCAGTCGGCCTTCGTCGTCGACCGAGCGCTGGCTGGGGAACAGGCCTTCCTCCATGCCGACCAGGAACACGACCGGGAATTCCAGGCCCTTGGCCGAGTGCAATGTCATCAACTGCACGCAGTCGTCCCACGCTTCGCCCTGGTTCTCGCCGGCTTCCAGCGTGGCGTTGGACAGGAAGGCATTCAGTTCGCTGATGCCGGCGTCGATGTCTTCGTTGCTGCGCTCGAAGCGGCTGGCCACATTGATCAGCTCGTCCAGATTCTCCACCCGCGACTCGGCGTTGCCGCGGCTGTCCTTCTCGTAGAAGTCGCGCAGGCCGGTATGCGTGATGGCGTGCTCGATCTGTTCGGCGAGGGTCAGGGCGGAATCCGGGATTCGGGATTCGGGATTCGCAACGGCAACCGCATCCGGCATCGTCGCGGCTTCTGCCGTAACGAATCCCGCGAAAGCGCCTGCCATCTCGTCGATCATGGCGAGAAACGCCTTCACCGCGTTCTTCGCCCGCCCTGCCAGTTCACTGCCGCCGACCAGTTCGCCTAGCGTCGCCTCCCACATCGACACATTCTCGCTGCGGGCGCGGCGACGAAGCACGTCGAGCGTGCGGTCGCCGATCCCGCGGGGCGGCGTATTGACCGCGCGCTCGAACGCGGCATCGTCGTGGCGGTTGGCAGTGAGCCGCAGGTAGGCCAGCGCGTCCTTCACCTCGGCGCGCTCGAAGAAGCGCTGGCCGCCGTAGACGCGGTAGCCGATCTTGCGCTGGACCAGTTGCTCCTCGAAATTGCGCGACTGCGCATTGGAGCGATACAGGATCGCGCAGTCCTTCGCCGAGCCGTGTTCGTCGATGTACTCGCGGATGCGCTCGATCACGAAGCGCGCCTCGTCCTGCTCGTTGTAGGCGGCATACAACGCGATGCGCTCGCCATCCTCGCCCGCCGTCCACAACTCCTTGCCGAGCCGGCTGCCGTTGCGCTGGATCACGCTGTTGGCGGCTTTCAGGATGGTCGAGGTGGAGCGGTAGTTCTGTTCCAGCTTGATCGTGCGCGCGCCGGGAAAGTCGCGCAGGAACTGCGCCATGTTCTCGACCTTGGCACCGCGCCAGCCGTAGATCGACTGGTCGTCGTCGCCGACGGCGAAGACCTTGCCCGTATTGCCGGCGAGCACGCGGATCCACGCGTACTGCAGCGTATTGGTGTCCTGGAACTCGTCGATCAGCAGGTGCCGCCAGCGTTGCTGGTAGTGCTCGAGTACGGCCGGATGCTTCAGCCACAGCTCGTGCGCGCGCAGCAGGAGTTCGCCGAAATCGACCAGCCCGGCGCGACGGCAGGCGTCTTCGTACGCTTTGTAGATGTTCACGAAGGTATGCGTGACCGGATGGTCGCGATGCTCGATGCCGTCCGGTCGCTTGCCTTCGTCCTTCCAGTGGTTGATCTGCCAGCAGGCCTGGCGTGGCGGGAATTTCGCCTCGTCCAGGCCCAGTCCGGTGACCACGCGCTTGACCAGCCGCAACTGGTCGTCGGAATCGAGGATCTGGAAGGTCTCGGGCAGTCCTGCATCGCGCCAGTGGCGACGCAGCAGCCGATGGGCAATGCCGTGGAAGGTGCCCACGGTGAGCCCTTGCGTGCCGCCCGGAATCAGCGCTTCGAGCCGCGCGCGCATTTCACCGGCGGCCTTGTTGGTGAAGGTGACCGCCAGGATCGCCCATGGCGGCACAGCTTCGGCCTGGGTCAGCCAGCCGATGCGGTGAGTCAGCACGCGGGTCTTGCCGGAACCGGCGCCGGCCAGCACCAGGTAGTGGCCGGGCGGGGCGCAGACGGCTTCGCGCTGGGCTTCGTTGAGCGGGTCAATCAGGTACGAGACATCCATCGTGCCCATTGTAGTGGGCACAAAGGAAAACCGCCGCGGGCGCGGCGGTTTCGAGGAAAGCGGGTTGCGGCTCAGCGCTTCTGCATGAAGCCGCCGAGCGCCAGCAGCGCGCCGACCACGATGCCGGCGATGCCGACCCATTGCGGCACACCCTTGTCGTGGGTGGCGGTGATCTTGGCCGAACCGACCTGCAGCAGGGTGTCGGTATCCTGGTAGAAGGCGTGGCCAGCCACGACCCAGATGCCCGCTGCCACGAGGATGATGCCGACGATGATCAGACCTGTACGCATGTTTTTCCCCTTGCATGTGTGTGCATCGAGTATGCCTTGCGCCGGTGTGCACGAAATGTACAGGTCGCCTTGGCGGCGGACAAAAAAAGCCCCGGAGACTAGGGGGAGTCTCCGGGGCGGGAAGACACGAAGACCCAGGGGAGAGGTTCGTGCCTCTGGCGGCTCAGGGAGGTGAGACCGCCGCGGATGCCGTTGCGTGCATCCGGAGGATTAGAGCGCGGTTTGCGGGGAAAGTTGCAGGATTTCAAAAGAAATTTAAAAACGATTCATTCTGATGAAAAGTTAACTCTCAAGTCGTTGTTGCATATGGCGCGCTCCCGCGGGCGTTCAGTTTCGCAGGGCGTGGCGGGAGCTCAATGCGCCTCATTCCAGTTCGTACCCACGCCCACATCGACCAGCAGCGGCACCGCCAGTTCCGCCGCGCCGGCCATCCGCTCGACCACCGCGGCGCGCACCACGTCCACCGCATCGGCGCGCACCTCGAACACCAGTTCGTCGTGCACCTGCATCAGCATGTGCGCGTCGTCGCGCGGCTGCAGCCATGCGGCTACCGCGATCATCGCGCGCTTGATGATGTCCGCGGCGCTGCCCTGCATCGGCGCGTTCACCGCGGCGCGTTCGGCGCCCTGGCGCAGGCCCTGGTTGCGGGCCGCGAGATTTTCGAGGTACAGGCGGCGGCCGAAGATGGTTTCCACGTAACCGTCGCGATGGGCGCGCTCGCGGGTGGCCTCCATGAACGCATGCACGCCCGGATAGCGGGCGAAATAGCGCGCCATGTAGTCGCTGGCCTCGCCGCGATCGACGCCGAGCTGGCGGGCCAGGCCGAATGCGCTCATGCCGTACATCAGGCCGAAGTTGATCGCCTTGGCGGCGCGGCGCTGGTTGGCCGATACCTCCTCGGGCTTCAGACCGAACACCTCGGCGGCGGTGGCGCGATGCACGTCGCCGCCTTCGTGGAACGCCTTCAGCAAACCCTCGTCGCCGGACAGGTGCGCCATGATGCGCAACTCGATCTGCGAATAGTCCGCCGCCATCACCTGCCAGCCGGGCGGCGCGATGAAGGCCTGGCGAATGCGCCGGCCTTCCTCGGTGCGCACCGGGATGTTCTGCAGGTTCGGGTCGGACGAGGAAATCCGGCCAGTCGCCACCGAACCCTGGTGATAGCTGGTGTGCACGCGGCCAGTGCGCGGATTGACGATGCCGGAGAGCTTGTCGGTGTACGTGCTGCGCAGCTTGGCCAGGCCGCGGTAGTCGAGGATCAGCCGCGGCAATTCGTGGCTGTCGGCGATTGCTTCCAGCGCCTCTTCATTGGTCGACGGCTGGCCGGTCGGCGTCTTCAGTTTCGCCGCCAGCCCCAGCTCGTCGAACAGCACCGTCTGCAGTTGCTTGGGTGAGTCGAGGTTGAACTCGTGCCCGGCCAGGGCATGCGACTGCTGCTGCAATTCCAGCATGCGCTTGCCCAGTTGCTGGCTTTGCAAACGCAGAGCATTGCCGTCGATCAGCACGCCGCGGCGTTCCATCTCGGCCAGCACCGGCACCAGCGGGATCTCGATGTCCTGGTAGACGCTGCGCAGGGCCGGCACGCTCTCCAGCTTCGGCCACAAGGCATGGTGCAGGCGCAGGGTGATGTCCGCGTCCTCGGCGGCGTAGCGGCAGGCGGTGTCCAGGTCCACCTGCGAGAACGAGATCTGCTTGGCACCCTTGCCGGCCACCTGCTCGTACTTGATCGTGTCGTAGCCAAGATATTTTTTCGCCAGCGAATCCATGTCGTGGCGGGTGGCGGTGGCGTTCCACACGTAGGATTCGAGCATCGAGTCGTGCGCGAGCCCCTGCACTTCGATGCCGTAGTGCGACAGGATGTTGATGTCGTATTTCGCGTGCTGGCCGAGCTTGGCCCGGGACGGATCCTCGAAGATCGGCTTCAGCGCCGCCAGCACTTCATCACGATCGAGCTGCTTCGGTGCGCCCGGATAGTCGTGGCCGAGCGGGATGTAACAGGCCTTGCCCGGTTCCACCGCGAGGCTGAGGCCGACGATGTCCGCGCGCATCGCGTCGATGCCGGTGGTCTCGGTATCGAAGGCGATCAGATCGGCCCGGCGCAGTCTTTCCAGCCAGGCGTCGAAGGCCGGCTGCATGGTGACCAGTTCGTATTCGCCGGGGGCCGAACATTCCGTTGGCAGGAGCGCACCCTGTGCGCGATGCTCTTCGCTCCGATCGATGCCGGAGCTATCGCGCACAGGGTGCGCTCCTGCAGGTTCTGGCGTGGCATCGAGATCCTTCAATGCCGCCTTGAACTCATAGCGCGTGTACAGCTCGCGCAGTTGCGCGGTATCGGCCTCGCGTCGGGCCAGCTCGGTGGGGCCGAATTCCAGCGCCACGTCGGTCTTGATCGTGACCAGCTCGCGCGACAGGGGCAGGCGCGGCAACACCTCGCGCAGGCTCTCGCCGATCTTGCCGCCGATCTTGTCGGCGTTGGCGATCACGCCATCCAGCGTGTGGTATTCGGCCAGCCATTTGGCGGCGGTCTTCGGGCCGCACTTGGGCACGCCCGGCACGTTGTCGACGGTGTCGCCGGTGAGCGCGAGGAAATCGATGATCTGCTCCGGGCGCACGCCGAATTTTTCCATCACGCCGGCGCTGTCCATCACCGTATTGCTCATGGTGTTGATCAGGGTGACTTGCGGGCCGACCAGTTGCGCCATGTCCTTGTCGCTGGTGGACACCTCCACTTCGATGCCCATTTCGCGCGCCTGCACCGCCAGCGTGCCGATCACGTCGTCGGCCTCGACGCCGGGCACACGCAGGATCGGGAAACCCAGCGCAGCGACGATCGCCAGCATCGGCTCGACCTGGGCGCGCAGGTCGTCCGGCATCGGCGGGCGATTCGCCTTGTACTGCTCGTACAGCGCGTCGCGGAAGGTCGGGCCGGGGGCGTCGCTGACGAAGGCCAGGTATTCCGGCTTCGCCTTCAGCGTGGCACGCAACATGTTGACCACGCCGAACAGCGCGCCGGTGGGCTCGCCGTGGGCATTGGTCAGCGGCGGCAGCGCGTGGAAGGCCCGGTACAGGTAGGACGAGCCGTCGATGAGGATGAGTTTGGGCATGCTGCATTCTCGCACGCAGGGCGAAACGTCGCGCTTCACGGAAGCGCCGCGGTCGCGCTGCTATGCTGCGATCCCCGACCGAGGTTGCCGCCATGAAAACCGCTGCCTTGCTGGCTGCTGCCAGCATCCTGTTCACCTCGAGCCTGCTGGCGACGAACGTGCTGGCACAATCTGCCCCCTCGACCAACGTGCCGCCACCGCCCGGGATCAACGATCCGGGCGTGCAAGCGGTGAGCCCGCCGGCGACCAAGGCGGCCAAGCCCGCGGCCAGCAAGCACGCCGCGCATGCCGCCAGCGCGACCGAAAAGCCGTTGGACCTGAAGCCGCAGGCGCTGCCGGCCATGCATGACGATGGCGTCGCGCCGCGTCCACGCGATCAGATCACGCCGGAAGTGCGGGTGCGTCAGGAAGGCGACAACAACATCCAGGAATACCGTCGCAACGGCCGCGTCTACATGGTGGTGATCACCCCGAAAAGCGGCATCGCCCAGACCTACATGGTCGATCCCCAGGGTCGCCTGGTCGACGAACACGGCCAGAAGCCGGTGGGGCCGGTGATGTACAAGGTGCTGGAGTGGGGCAAGGCCAGGCCGCCAGCCGAGTCGAGCGCGCCGACCACGGAAGACGCCGGACACTGAGTCGAACTTCGCGAAGCGTCGTCGGCGCATGACGGGCCGACGCCGCGGGATGCCGCGACCGCAAGAGGTGTGCCATGCCACTGCGTGAAAGCTGGTTGATGTTTGCCCTGGGCTCGGCGCTGTTCGCGGCGCTGACCGCGCTGTTCGGCAAGCTCGGCGTGGTCGGCATCAACTCCAACCTCGCCACTTTCATCCGCACCCTCGTCATCCTGGTGGTTACCGCCGGCATCCTCAGTCTGCGCCAGGAATGGGCCAAGCCCACCGGGTTGCCGCTGCACAGCTGGGTGTTCCTGGTGCTGTCGGGCATCGCCACCGGCCTGTCATGGCTGTGCTACTACCGCGCCCTGCAACTGGGCCCGGTCAGCAAGGTGGCGCCGGTTGACAAGCTCAGCGTGGCGTTGGCGATCGTGCTGGGACTGGTTTTTCTCGGTGAGCGCCCGAGCTGGCCGCTGCTGATCGGTGGCGTGCTGATCGTGTCCGGCGCGATGGTGATCGCGCTGTTCTGAGCGCCCGTCACTGCGGATCGTCCAGCTCCGGGTAGCGACGAAAGATGCCGTTCTGATTGAACGGCACGCGGCGCGGCGAGGCGAGATAGCCCGCGATGCGTGGTCGTTGCGCCACCCGCTGCTGCAGCGCGCGCAGCCGCGGCAGGCGGTGGCCAAGCCGCCGCATCGCGCGGGGAAACGCGTACTCCAGGCCACTCATCAACTGGAACAGCGACAGGTCCACGTACGAGTGCTCGTGCAGCGCGTGATGGCCGCCGCCACGCTCCAGCACCTGCTCGAAATGGTCGAGGAATTTCGGCAGCCGCTGCTCGCGAAGATCGGTGGTTCGACGCAGCGCTTCGACGCGCTGATCTTCGTAGTACAAGCCGCTGGCGATCGGATGGTGGGAGTCGTGCACTTCGGCGACGAGATCAGCGATGGTCAGCTGCAATTGCTGCGCATACAGTCGCCGGCTTTCGCTGCCCGGTACCAGGGCCAGCGGCGGGCCGAGGTAGTGCAGGATGTTCGCGGTCTGCGCGATCAGCAGTCGACCCGCCTTGAGGAAAGGCGGGGCAAACGGCAGCGGGCCCTCGTGGACGCCATCGAGATACCGCATGAGGGCTTCGTCGCCCTGCTCGCGGGCCACATCGTCGTAGCCGGCGCCGGCATCCTCCAGCGCCAGCCGCACGAATTCACCGCGACCCTGGAGTCCGCTCCAGTAGAACAGCTGGTAATGCATGGCAGCCTTCCGCGTGCAGGGAGGGTGCCCAGCGTGCGCCTGCACGCGCGGAGACTCAATGCCGGAAGTGGCGCATCCCGGTGAACACCATCGCCATGTCGTGTTCGTCGGCGGCGGCGATCACCTCGCTGTCGCGCATCGACCCGCCCGGCTGGATCACCGCGCTGATGCCAGCGGCGGCGGCCGCGTCGATGCCGTCGCGGAACGGGAAAAACGCGTCGCTGGCCATCACCGAGCCACGCACTTCCAGCTTCTCGTCGGCGGCCTTGATGCCGGCGATCTTCGCGCTGTAAACGCGGCTCATCTGGCCGGCGCCGATGCCGATGGTCTGGCGGTTGTGCGCGTAGACGATGGCGTTGGACTTGACGAACTTGGCCACCTTCCAGGCGAAGATCAGGTCGTGGATCTGCGCCTCGGTCGGCGCCTTGCGCGTGACGACTTTCAGGTCGGCAGCGCTGATCATGCCGGTGTCGGCGCTCTGCAGCAGCAGGCCGGAGCCCACCCGCTTGGAGTTCATGCCGGGATGCGCAGCCAGCAGGTTCCCGTCCGCCGGCAGCGGGATCACCAGCACGCGCACGTTGCCCTTCTTCGCGAACGCCTTCAGCGCGTCGTCGGCGTAGGCAGGTGCCAGCACCACCTCGACGAACTGGCGTTCGACGATGGCTTTCGCGGTGGCGCCATCCACTTCACGGTTGAACGCGATGATGCCGCCGAAGGCCGACGTGGGATCGGTCTGGAAGGCCAGCTCGTAGGCCTTGCCGATGCCGTCCAGGCTCACCGCCACACCGCACGGGTTGGCGTGCTTGACGATCACGCAGGCCGGCTTGGCGAAGCTGCGCACGCATTCCCACGCCGCGTCGGCGTCGGCGATGTTGTTGAACGAGAGTTCCTTGCCCTGCAGCTGGCGAAAGCAGGCCAGCGTGCCGGGTGCCGGATGGAGGTCGCGGTAGAACGCAGCCTGCTGGTGCGGGTTCTCGCCGTAGCGCAGGTCCATCAGCTTCACGAAGCGGCTGTTGATCTGGCCCGGGAACGCGGCGCGGCCGGCGATGGCGTCCTGCGTGTCGTTGAGTTCCAGCCCGGACAGGTAATCGCTGATCGCGCCGTCGTAGTTCGACACCTTGTTGAACGCGGTCACTGCCAGCTTGAAACGGGTGGGGCGGCTCAGGCCACCGTGCTGCTCGATCTCGGCCAGCGCGCCTTCGTATTGGTCGGGCGCGGTCAGTACGCCGACGTCGTTCCAGTTCTTCGCCGCCGAACGCAGCATCGCCGGGCCGCCGATGTCGATGTTCTCGATGGCCTCTTCCAGCGTGCAACCGGCCTTGGCCACGGTGGCTTCGAACGGATACAGGTTCAGCACCAGCAGGTCGATCGGTGCGATGCCCAACTCAGCCATCACTGCTTCGTCGGTGCCGCGTCGACCGAGCAGGCCACCGTGCACGATCGGGTGCAGGGTCTTGACGCGGCCGTCCATGATTTCGGGGAAACCGGTGATGTCGCTGACGTCGGTAACCGTGATGCCGGCCTCGCGCAGCGCCTTCGCGCTGCCGCCGGTGGAGAGCAATTCGATGCCCCTGGCGGCGAGCCGTCGACCCAGGTCGATCAGGCCGGTCTTGTCGGAGACGCTGAGCAGGGCGCGACGGACCGGGACGAGCTGGGGAGCGGGCATGAGCGGGTTTCCAGGGAGGGAAAGCCGGTCATTATAGCCGCCCGAATGCCGCACGGCTTTCGGGCGTGCGGCTTACAGCAGGCCGTGTACGGCCAGCTTCTTGCGCAAGGTGGCGCGATTGATGCCGAGCGCACTCGCTGCGCGACTCTGGTTGCCGTCATGGAATGCCAGCACTTCGCGCAGCAGCGGTACCTCGACCTCGCGCAAGACGAGCGCGTGCAGACCTTCGGCACACTCGGTGTCGCCGATGTCGGCGAGATAGCGGCGCACCGTGCGGGTGACGCATTCGCTCAGCGCGCTCTGGCCAGAATGGCTGGCGCCGGGCGAGCCCGCGTTCTGCGACGAGACCGGTTTGGCGGACTCGGCAGCGGGCAGTCTTGCGGCATTCACGGACATTTCCCCTCACGTACGAAGCGACGGCTGCTTGGGCCGTCACGAATGGTTATGGATGGTGCAGGTGTTACGCGGCGTCTGTCGCATGCGGTCGCAGCATGCAGGCGCGGGGGGTCGAGTCTACCCGTGCGGGGCGATAATTTTAAGTACCACGGATGCCGTCATTCGAAACCGATCTCGAATGCCACCGCGTTCTCGCCCGGATCTTCCACCTCCAGCAGCAGCACGGCGGTGCCGCCGGGCGCCAGGCCGGCATGCAGGATCGAGGCATCGTCCAGATATTCCTCAGGCTGCAGCCGGCGCATCGCGATGCGCTGGCCCCGGGCGTTGGACAAGGTGATGGTCAGTACCGGGTAGGGCTGGGCGAAGCTCGCATCGTTGCGCACGCTGGCGCTGATCATCAAGGCTTTGGCGACACTGGGGTGGGCTTGCACATTGCTGGCAAGCAGGCGCAACCGCTGTGGTGCGGCAACCAGCGGCAGCTGGCAGCCAAGTACGGCACAACTGCTGCGCAACCAGCCACCGGTCAGCGGGTCGCGGATCAAGTCGTCGCGCTTGGCCCAGCCCAACTGGGCGGCAAGCGCCAGGGTCAGCAGGGCGCATGCCAGCACCCACGGCCAGCGCCGTTCGCCGGACGACGGCAGTTGCCGACGCCGCTCGCGTCGATCCTCTCGCTTGGGCTCGCGGGTCATGGGCTCACGCGCAAAGCGTGGCGCAAAGACCAGTTGCGAGAAGTCTTCCACCGGCGCCTGCGGCGTGGCCGCGACCGACGTCTCGCCCATGCTGGCGACAGCTGGCGGCTTCGGTCGCGGGCGGTACACCACCAGATCCAGCAGCGGCGGTTCGAAGGCGGGTTCGTTGAGCGGCAACTCGACGAAGGGCTCGGGCGGCAGTTGCTCGGCGATCGTGGCGAGACTGTCGAAGCCGGCATCGCAATGGCCGCACACGACATGGCCATGGGCCTTGGCTAGTGTCTGCGCATCCAGCGAAAACACGGACAGGCATTCGGGGCATTGGGTATACATGCAGGCCGCTTTGAATCGGTATCGACCAAGCTTAGCAGGGTGGTTGCGCGGTCCAGCGGATATCGCGTGTTCAGCCGCGACGGCGGCCGCTGATGCGCACCCAGTCCTCACGTGTGTCCACCTGCAAGTCCTCGAACCATTCGGCATAGCGTTGCAGCAGTTCATCCTGCTGGCCGGCGAGGATGCCGGAGATCGCGAACGGCGCGCCCGCCTTTGCAGCGCCGGCGAAGGTGGGCGCCAGCTCGCCCAGCGGCCCGGCCAGGATGTTGGCGATGAAGACGTCGGCCGCTTCGGCCTCGACGTCTTGCGGCAGGAACAGCGCGAGCCGGCCATCCACGCCGTTGCGTTCGGCATTGTCGGCCGAGGCGATGAGCGCCTGCGGATCGTTGTCGACGCCGACGGCGCTGGTCGCGCCGAGCTTCAGCGCGGCAATCGCCAGGATGCCCGAGCCGCAGCCGTAGTCGGTGACCGTCTTGCCGGCCAGGTCGAGGCCGTCCAGCCATTCCAGGCACAGCGCCGTGGTCGGGTGGGTGCCGCTGCCGAAGGCGAGTCCGGGATCGAGGCGCACCACCACCAGCTCGTCGTCGGCGGGCGGCTCGATGTTCCACGGATAGATCCACAGTCGGCGGCCGAACGGCATCGGCTTGAACTGATCCATCCAGGCGCGCTCCCAATCCTGGTCAGCGACATCGTGGAAGCTCAGCTGGTCCGGTTCCAGCCACGGCAGCAGTTCGCCCAGCGCGGCGCCCAGGCCACGCCGGTCGGTGTCTTCATCAAACAACGCGTTCAGCGTGATCGTGGGCCACAGTGGCAACTCACCCACGCCCGGCTCGAAGATCGCCTGTTCGTCCGGCGTCTCCGCATCGGCATCGCGCAGGGTGACCGACAAGGCACCAAGGTCTTCCAGCGCCTCTTCCGCGCCGGGTTGCTGTTCGAGGCGGACGATCAGGGAAAGTTCGAGGAAGGGCATAAGGCGAAGAGTGAGTTGAGAGGAGTGAGGAGAGAGAGGAGAGCGGAAGTCGGGGCGAGTGCGTCAAAGGGTGGAGAGAGAAGCGCCGGCTTCCGATGAGGCGCCGGACATGCCTGCTTTCTCTCACTGCTCACTGCTCTCAACTCACTCCCCGCTCACTGGCCGGTGGCGGCCTTCTCTTTCTGCTCGGCCATGCGCTTCTCGAGATAGTGGATGTTCTGGCCGCCATGCTGGAAGCCGACGTCGGCCATGATCTTCTGTTGCAGCGGGATATTGCACTTCACCCCTTCGATCACCGTCTCGGCCAGCGCCAGTTGCATGCGCGCGATCGCGGTGGCGCGGTCGGGACCGTGCACGATCAGCTTGCCGATCATCGAATCGTAGTTCGGTGGAATCCTGTAGCCGTCGTACAGGTGGGTGTCGACGCGCACGCCGGGTCCACCCGGCGCCTCGAAGCGCTTCACCGTGCCGGGGCTGGGCATGAAGCTTTCCGGGTCCTCGGCGTTGATGCGGCATTCGATCGCGTGGCCGCGGATCACGATGTCTTCCTGCCTGATCGACAGCTTCTCGCCGCCGGCGATCAGCAGTTGCTCGCGTACCAGGTCGACGCCGGTGATCCACTCGGTCACCGGGTGCTCGACCTGGATGCGGGTGTTCATCTCGATGAAGTAGAAGCGGCCGTTCTCGAACAGGAACTCGAAGGTGCCGGCGCCGCGATAACCGATACGGATGCAGGCATCCACGCAGACCTTGCCGATCTGGGCGCGCAGCTCCGGCGTGATGCCGGGCGCGGGAGCTTCCTCGACCACCTTCTGGTGGCGACGCTGCATCGAGCAGTCGCGCTCGCCCAGGTGGATCGCGTTGCCCTGACCATCGGCCAGCACCTGGATTTCCACGTGGCGCGGATTCTCCAGGAATTTCTCCATGTACACCACATCGTTGCCGAAAGCCGCCTTGGCCTCCTGCTTGGTCATCACGATGGAGTTGCCCAGGTGCGCCTCGGTGCGCACCACGCGCATGCCACGACCGCCACCACCGCCAGCGGCCTTGATGATCACCGGGTAGCCGATCTCGCGGGCGATCTTGATATTGGCGTCGACGTCCTCGCCCAGCGGGCCGCCGGAGCCCGGCACGCACGGCACGCCGGCGGCCTTCATCGCGCGGATCGCCTCGACCTTGTCGCCCATCAGCCGGATCACCTCGGCGGTCGGGCCGATGAAGATGAAACCGGACTGCTCGACCTGTTCGGCGAAGTCCGCACGCTCGGACAAGAAACCGTAGCCCGGATGGATCGCCTGGGCATCAGTGATTTCTGCCGCCGCGATGATGCGCGGGATATTGAGATAGCTGTCGACCGACGGGCCGGGGCCGATGCAGACCGACTCGTCGGCCAGACCGACATGCTTCAGGTTGCGATCCACGGTGGAATGCACCGCCACGGTCTTGATGCCCAGACTGTGGCAGGCGCGCAATATCCGCAGCGCGATTTCGCCGCGGTTGGCGATGACGACTTTTTCTAGCATGGAGGGCTCCAGGGAGCGGGAACGGGGAACGGGGAACGGGGAACGGAAAGATCAAAAGCGCGATATCGCAGCTCCTGTTTTTCCGTTCCCCGTTCCCCATTCCCCTGTTTCCGCTCGATCATTCAGGCAATCACGAACATGGGTTCGTCGAATTCCACCGGCTGGCCGTTCTCGACCAGGATCGCCTGCACGGTGCCGGAGACTTCGGCTTCGATCTGGTTGAACATCTTCATCGCCTCGATGATGCCCAGCGTTTCGCCGGCCTTGACCTGCTGGCCGACCTTGACGAAGGCCGGCGTGCCCGGGGTGGCCGAGGCATAAAAGGTGCCGACCATCGGCGCCTTCACCACGTTGCCTGCGGGCAGGGCGGGAGCGGACGGCACTTCGACCGCTGCTGGCGCAGCGGCCACTGCTGCCGGGGCGACTGGCGCCACCGGCGCCGCGGCCACGGCGGCGACCGGCGCGGTGTTCTTCGGCACGCGCGACAGGCGGACGACTTCTTCGCCCTCCTTGATCTCCAGTTCAGCGAGGTTGGATTCCTCGAGCAAGTCGATCAGTTTCTTGATTTTGCGCAAATCCATCGGATCAGCCTTTGGTCGGTCACGCCACGCGCAGGTGGCTGGAAAAAAGAATGTCGGTTCGCCGGCGCTCAAGCCGTGGTGGTCGCCTGCAATCGTTGCAAGGTCGCATCCAGCGCCAGCCGGTAGCTGTCTGCGCCAAAACCGCAGATCACGCCGAGCGCAATGTCGGACAGGTGGGAGTGATGGCGGAACGGCTCGCGGGCGAAGACGTTGGACAGGTGGACCTCGATGAAAGGGATCCCCGTCGCGGCAAATGCATCGCGCAGCGCAATGCTGGTGTGGGTGAACGCACCGGCATTGCACAGGATCATCGCGGTGCCGTCGTCCCGGGCCTGATGCACGCGGCCAATCAGCTCGTGCTCGGCATTGGATTGGAACCACACCAGCTCGTGCCCTGCCGCCAGTGCACGATCGGCCAGCTGCTGATTGATGGCGGCCAAGGTCTGGCTGCCGTAGATTTCCGGCTCGCGGGCACCCAGCAGATTGAGGTTGGGTCCATGCAGGACCAGGATCTTGGCCAACGGGATGTTCCAGGTCGCGTCCGGAGGTTCCGGAACCCGGCGAAGTGTGCGCGCAGCGAAGAAACTTGTCCAGTTCGCCGCAGATCGGCGATGTTTGGCGTAGAAGCCTTGCGTTCCCGTGCGTGAGCGTATGTCAGGCTGGTCGGCTGCCCGCTGGCTACGGTGCCAGCCATTGCTCCAACTGGGCGGTGCTCATCGATCCGCTGTGGGTCGCCAGAATGCGCCCATCTTCGCCGACAAGCAGGCTATAAGGCAGCGTCTGGTGGACATTTCCCAGTTGCAGCGAGGTGCTCGGCAGTCGGGTCCGGCCGATCAAGATCGGGTAATTCACCGCATGTGCGGTCAGAAACGCTCGAACGTGAGCAGGTTCGTCCATGGCAATTCCGATCACGATGGCACCATGTTCGCCGAACTTGTGCCGAGCCTGATCCAGCGCAGGCATTTCCTCAAGGCAGGGCCGGCACCAGCTGGCCCACAAATTGAGCAGCACGCGCCGCCCGCGATACTCGCCAAGTGCGTGCAGCTTGCCATCCAGGTCCGGCAGTTCGAGCGCCGGCAGCGGCTGACCGATCAGCGGCGACACGGTGGCCGGGAGGGGTTGCTGCCGCGCGGATTGGCTCCGGTGTTGCGCGTAGCCTCCCAGCGCGGCGGCCAACACGGCCAGACAGAGAATCAGCCAGTTGCTGCGACTGAGCATCAGCGCGCCGCTTCCGTGAGTGCGCGTTCGACCATCGCGCGGGTCAGCACGGTGGACAGCTGTTTGCCGGGGCCGCCGTTCTTCGGGAACACCACGTACAGCGGCACGCCGGGCGAGTGGTATTGCTGCAGGAAGGCGCTGATGGTGGGATTCACGTCGGTCCAGTCACCTTTCATGTAGACCGCACCGGTACGTTGCAGCAGGTCACGGAACGCTTCGGTATCCAGCACGGTGTGTTCGTTCGCCTTGCAGGTGACGCACCAGTCGGCCGTCATGTCGACAAAGACCGGCGTGCCGGCGCTGCGCAGTTCGGCCAGTTTTTCCGGACTGTAGGCAGTGACGCCTTCGCTGCTGGCAGCCATGCGGGTCGGTGCCGGCACCTGCGCAAGCAGGTAGATCGGGACCAAGGTGACCAGCGCCAGCGTCACCACCGCGATCCGGCTGAGCGCGCCGCGCGAGCGGCTGCGCTCGAACCACCACAGTGTCATCGCCAGCAACACCATCGCCACCAGCACCAGGCCGACCGCGTCCGCGCCACGCTGGTTGGCCAGCACCCAGACCAGCCACACGGCGGTGAGGTACATCGGGAACGCCAACACCTGCTTCAGCGTTTCCATCCAGCGCCCGGGTCGCGGCAGCAGGCGTGCCAGCGCAGGCACGAAACCGATCGCCAGGAAGGGCAGCGCCAGGCCGATGCCGAGCATCAGGAAGACCAGCAATGCGGACAGCATCGGTGCGGCAAAGGCATAAGCCAGCGCGCTGCCCATGAACGGCGCGGTGCACGGGCTGGCCACCAAGACCGCCAGCACGCCGGTGAAGAAGTCCCCGGCCGGCCCCGAACGGGTGGCCAGCCCGGCGCCGGTATTGCCCAGCGAAGCACCGAACTGCACCATGCCGGACATTGACAGGCCGACCGCCAGCATCAGACAGGCCAGCACGCCAACCACCAGCGGCTGTTGCAGTTGCGAACCCCAGCCCAGCGCATGACCGGCCGCGCGCAGGGCAAGAATGCCCAGCCCGAGCGTGGCGAAGGTGCACAGCACGCCAGCGGTGTAGAACAGTGCGTGCCGTCGCGCCGCGGTGTGGCTTTCGCCACTTTCCAGCACGCTGACCGCCTTGATCGACAGCACCGGCAGCACGCACGGCATCAGGTTCAATACCAGGCCGCCGCCCAGGGCCAGCAGCAAGGCCAGCCACAGACTGACCTGCAGCGGGCCGCCGGCGAGGCCGGCCGGAGGCAGCTCGGGTAACACGGCGGCGGTTGCCGCGGATTGGGCGCCGCTGCCAAGGTCGATGTGCAGGCTGCGCGTCATCAGCGGATAGCACAGTCCACCTTGCTGGCAACCCTGGAAACTCGCCTGCAGATCGAGTTGCCGGCGACCGGCCAGGTCGCCCTGCACGGTCACCGGCAGCTCGACCTGGTCGAAATACACGGTGACCTTGCCGTAGTGCTCGTCCTCATGCGGCGTGCCCACCGGCCACGCGGGTTTCAGTGCGAGCCCGGCGGCATCCTTCAATTGCAGCGTGGTCTGGTCGCGGTAGAGGTAGTAGCCCTTGGGCATCGTCCAGCGCAGCAGCAACTGCTGCGGCCCCTGCGCCAGCGCTTCGAGCCGGAACGCCTGTTCGGCGGGCAGCGGCGCGCTGGTGTCGGCTCCGGGCTGGTGGCTGCCGAATTGGCTCAGGGCTGCACCCAGGGCGGTGCCGGTGCCGGTGTTTACCGCGTTGATGGCGGCCGCGCTGTCCGGCAGCGCGAGGTCCAGCTTTTCGGTATGCGGCGGATAGCAGATCTTCGGGTCGACCTCGTGGCAACCCTGGTATTGCACGCTCAGCCGCAGGCGTTGGGTGCCAGCGGTGAGGGTGTACGGAATGCTGGCCTCGACACCATGGTGATAGGTCTCCACGTCGCCGAGGTATTCGTCGTGGTGCTTCTCGCCGTCGGGCAATTGTGCGTCGCCCAGGGTGACGCCGTCGCCGCCCTTGAACTTCATGCGGCCGCGATAGAGGTAGTAGTCCGGTGCGATCGTCCAGTGCAGTTTCAGCACGCCCGGCGTGCCGGCGTCGGCGCTGAGCTGGTAAGCCTCGGTGACCGGCAGCAGGTCGGCGGTGTCCTGGGCCAGGGCTGGCCACGCGCCCAGCAGGAGGCCCAGCCAGACCAGCAGGCGAGCGGCCATTGGGCCGGTGAACATCGGTCGCATCACGACTCCAGTGGGGAAAGCGGGCGGGGACGGAGATCGTCATTATGGCCCAGTATCTCCAGCGCAACCTTGATGCTGCTTCATTGTGTCGCGCGGCCGCGCGGGTTCAGTTACCCACGTTGTCGCGCACCCACTGCAGATACGCGTCGTGGCCGAGCGTCACCGGCACGGCGATCAATTCGGGCAAGTCGTGCGGGTGCAGTTCAAGCAGGCGGTCGCGGAGTGCCGGCAGACCGGCAGCGGTGGTCTTGATCAGCAGCAAATGCTCGGCGTCGCTGGTGACCGCGCCCTGCCAGCGATAGGTCGACTGCATGCCCGGCAGATGGTTGACGCAGGCAGCCAGCCGCTCGCCGACCAGGGTTTCGGCCAGCGTCCGCGCGCTGGCGGCATCGGGGCAGCTGCAGTAACAGAGCAGGACGGTGGCGGGATCGGAGGCGGTCATCACCGCAGCCTACCCGGGTTTGCCGGCTGCGGGCGGTCGCTGATTTTCCTCCGCGCACTTGAAACAGGGGGGCGCCCGCCCAATTAGCTGTGACATACCCGTGCACGAACATCTTGCAGCGGGATGCTATCCACGTAAAATTGGCACTCATTACCATCGAGTGCTAACAGGGTCGCCGGTCCGGATCCTGAAAGCCTTGCCCATCAATCACTTGAATAAGCTGAGGAGTTCTCCATGAGCACACTGCGTCCCCTGCACGACCGCGTCATCGTCAAGCGTCTCGAAGAAGAGCGGGTCTCCGCCGGCGGCATCGTCATTCCCGACAGCGCCACCGAAAAGCCGACCCGCGGCAAGGTTGTCGCTGCCGGCACCGGCCTGATCATGGCCGACGGCAAGATCCGCCCGATGTCGCTGAAGGCTGGCGACACCGTGCTGTTCGGCAAGTATGCCGGCCAGGAAATCAAGATCGATGGCGAGGATCTGGTGTTCCTGAAGGAAGACGACATCGTGGCGGTTATCGAAGGCTAAGAGCTCAGGAGAGAGTGGAGAGGAGTGAGAAAAGAGAGTAGAGCGCGCTCGTCGCGATCACTCCAGCTCACGCCTCTGCACTGCTCTCTCATTTCTCACTCCTCTCCACTCTTTTCTAAAGGTTTACTGATATGGCAGCTAAAGAAGTCCGTTTCGGCGAAGACGCCCGCGCCCGCATGCTGAAAGGCGTCAACACCCTGGCCAATGCGGTCAAGGTCACTCTGGGTCCGAAGGGCCGCAACGTCGTGCTCGAGAAGAGCTTCGGCGCGCCGACGATCACCAAGGACGGCGTGTCCGTCGCGAAGGAGATCGAGCTGGCCGACCGCTACGAGAACCTCGGCGCGCAGATCGTCAAGGAAGCCGCTTCCAAGACCTCCGACGTCGCCGGTGACGGCACCACCACCGCCACCGTGTTGGCCCAGGCGTTCATCCAGGAAGGTCTCAAGGCGGTTGCCGCCGGGATCAACCCGATGGATCTGAAGCGCGGTATCGACAAGGCCGTCTCGGCCGCCGTCGGCGAGCTGAAGAAGCTCTCCAACCCAACCGCGAACGACAAGGAAATCGCCCAGGTCGGTACGATCTCGGCCAATTCCGACACCAACATCGGCGACATCATCGCCACCGCGATGAAGAAAGTCGGCAAGGAAGGCGTGATCACCGTTGAAGAAGGCTCGGGCCTGGACAACGAGCTCGACGTGGTCGAGGGCATGCAGTTCGATCGCGGCTACCTGTCGCCGTACTTCATCAACAACCAGCAGAGCCAGCAGGTCGAGCTGGACGACCCGTACATCCTGATCCACGACAAGAAAGTGTCGAACGTACGCGAGCTGCTGCCGGTGCTGGAAGCCGTCGCCAAGGCCGGCAAGCCGTTGCTGATCGTGGCCGAGGAAGTCGAGGGCGAGGCGCTGGCCACCCTGGTGGTCAACACCATCCGCGGCATCGTCAAGGTCGCCGCCGTCAAGGCGCCGGGCTTCGGTGACCGTCGCAAGGCGATCCTGGAAGACATCGCGGTGCTGACCAACGGCCAGGTCGTGTCCGAGGAAGTGGGCCTGTCGCTGGAGAAGACCACGATCGCCGATCTGGGTCGCGCCAAGCGCATCGTCATCACCAAGGAAAACACCACGATCATCGACGGTGCCGGCGAAGCGGAGAAGATCCAGTCGCGCATCGGCCAGATCAAGGCACAGATCGAAGAGACCTCGTCCGACTATGACCGCGAGAAGCTGCAGGAGCGCGTGGCCAAGCTGGCCGGCGGCGTGGCGGTGATCAAGGTCGGTGCCGGCACCGAGATCGAAATGAAGGAAAAGAAGGCTCGCGTCGAAGACGCCCTGCACGCCACGCGCGCAGCCGTCGAAGAAGGCGTGGTCCCGGGCGGTGGCGTTGCGCTGATCCGCGCACTGAAGGCGGTCGAAGGCCTGAAGGGCGACAACACCGACCAGGACCTGGGCATCGCGATCACCCGCCGTGCGCTGGAATCCCCGCTGCGCGCAATCGTCACCAACGCCGGTGAAGAGGCGTCGGTGGTGGTCCAGCGCGTCAAGGAAGGCAAGGGCAACTTCGGTTACAACGCGGCCACCGGCGAATACGGCGACATGGTCGAGATGGGCATCCTGGATCCGACCAAGGTGACCCGTTCGGCCCTGCAGCACGCCGCGTCGGTTGCCGGCCTGGCGATCACCACCGAGGCGATCGTCGCCGAGCTGCCGAAGAAGGACGAGGGCCACAGCCATGGCGGCGGTGGCGGCATGGGCGGCGGCATGGGTGGCATGGGCGGCATGGACTTCTAAGCAGCTGATTGCCGCCATCAGCCCCGATGGCGGCAATCAAAAGCGGCGACCCATGGTCGCACTGTCCGGCAACAGCTCCTGCAACAGGAAAACCCCGCTTCGGCGGGGTTTTTCTTTATCCGGTATGGCCGTCCAGACGTCCGCTCCGTCAGAATCCGACAGAGGATCGCGCGACCTAGTTGGCCGTGGTCCCGCTGACCGCCTGGGCCGCTGGGGCTGACGGCTCATCGTCGCGCGCAGCCGCTGCCGCGAGCGGCGCGGGCCACAGCGTGTCCAGTTGGCCGCCGATGCGCAGCTGATCGATGCTGGCCATGGATTTGTCCAACTGCTGCTGCTGATCGCCCTCGGGCAGCGGCGGTGCGCCGGGCGCTTCGGTGAGCGCGGCCAGTTGCGGGCCGACCAGTTCGGTCAGCGCGAAGTAGGGATCATCGTGGATGCCGATGTGCGCCAGCAGTTTGCCCGGCAGCAGCCATGACGCGGTGTCGACCTGGCTGGGCTTGGCCGGCTGCTTCGGATCCACCAGCAACCACACACCGGGCTGGCTCAGCATGTCGCCGCCGTCGACGAAGCCGGCGGTTTGATAACTGTTGCTCAAGGCCGGCAGGTGGTCGCCGTAGAACACCACCACGCTGGGGCGCTGGCGTCGTGCCAGCAGCTTCACCAGCCGGCCGAGCTCGGCGTCGGCGTGTTGCAGGTGATACAGATAAGTCTGCAGTTCCAGCTTGTCGCGGCCGCTGATGCCGTCCGGCACCGGGATCGCGTCACGCTCGGCGACATGGGCGGGCTCGACGTCGTACGGGCCATGCGCCTCGATGCTGATCGCGAAGATGAATTGCGGCGGCCCCTGCTCCTTCAGCTGGGTCATGATTTCGTCGGTCATCGCGCTGTCGGCCATGTACTTGCCGTCGTTGGCCGCCGCGCGCGGGAACGAGGATTGCGAAACGAAGTGGTCGAAGCCGATCGCCTTGAACGCCGTGGTGCGGTTCCAGAACGCCGGGTCGTTGCCGTGCAGCGCCAGCGTGGAGTAACCATGCCGGTTCAGCGTGCGGACCAGGCCGGGCAGGGCCTGGTGGCTCATCTGCAGGTAGGGGAACTGCAGGTTGTCGAAGTAGCGCAGCGACAGGCCGGTGAGGAATTCGAACTCGGTGCGGATGGTGCCGCCGCCGAAGGTCGGTACGTGCAGCTTGCCGGTGATGCCCTGCGCGGCCAGCCGGCGCAGGTTGGGTGCGAAGTTGCTGTGCTCGTAGCCGCGCATGATGGTTGGATCGAAGAACGATTCGCTCTGCACCACCACGATGTCGGGCAGGTCGGCGGCCGCTGGCGACGACTGTATGGACTGCAGCAGGGCCGGCGCCGACTGCTTGATCAGTTGTGTCGCTGCGGCCCGGTCGGGCTTGTGCGCACCCTTGCCGTATTGCAGGTGGAACATCATCAGCGAACTGATCAGGCCGGAGTGGGTGGTGGTGGAGATCGCCGACCACGGTTCCAGCCACAAGGTCCTGGCGTTGTAGATTTTCGTCCACGTGGACAACCCGGCCAGCATGGTGATCAGCGCCAGCGCCGCCACGCTGCCGCCGAGCAGGCGGGGCAGTCGCGGGTGGCGCTCAAACAGCGGCGGCTCCAGCCGCCATGCCACCACGATCAGCGCCACTGCGGCCAGCAGGCCGAGGTACGGCCACGGGCTGTGCGGCAGATAGCCGGACAGCAGGTGCATGCCACCCTTGTGCAACTGGCCGACGATGCGGAAGTCGTCCGGCAACAGTGGCGTACCGAGATTGGCCACCTTGAGCACGTTTACCGCGTAAAGCAGACCCTGCAACAAAAAGGCCAGCGCAAATGACAGCACGGCGCGACGGCTGATCGCCAGCAGCACGGTCGCCAGCAGCAGCCCGGGCCAGGCGTTGGCCAGCGGGAAGCGCGCCTGGTCGAAGATGCGCAGCGGGGTCACCCCGACGCCGCCGTCCACCCAGCCGGTCAGCAGCACGAAGGCCAGCGCCAGCAGCGCCAGCAGCACCATGCGGGACGCGAGGATGCGGCGGCGGGAAACGGGTCGGGAAACAAGTGGCGGCATGGCAGTCCTGCGATTGCTGTCATGGTCTGGACGCGCCAATGTAATGGCGCCCAGATGAACGAGGAGTAGGCGTGGCCGGCGAGTGTCCAGCTTGCGCACACCTTGTTCAAGCCGCACTCACGCGTCGCACCGGTGCCGATGCTTGCCTGCCTTGCGGCACAATGCCGGGATGACGCATCCAGCCAGCCCCGCCCTGCGCGCACTGATCGATGACCGCTATGGCGAGCTCGCCATCCGCTGCCGTGCTGCCGGCGTGCCCCTGCACGACGACGCCGGCGTGGCCGAGCGCATCCGTCGCACCCTGCTGGCCAGCGATTTCGCCTTCGACACCTGGTGCCGGCAGCCGCAGTTGCTGGCGCCGGCCGGACTGGAGCGGCTGCGTTCGGGCAGCGACGCCAGTGCCCGCATCGACGCACTGAAACTGCCGCCGGACGAGGCCGCGTGCATGGCTGCGCTGCGTCGCTTCCGCCACGCCGAGGCGTTGCGGCTGGTCTTCCGCGACGCCAACGGGCTGGACGATCTGCCGGAGACCCTGTCGGCGACCAGCGTGCTGTACGAAGTATTGCTGGAGCGCGCGTTGGACTGGTCCGAACGGATGCTGGCCGAGCGCTACGGGCACAGCCGCGATCCCGGGGGCACGCCGCAACGCCTGCTGGTGATCGGCTTCGGCAAGCTGGGCGGCTCGGAGCTGAATTTCTCCTCCGACATCGACCTGGTCTTCGCCTATCCGCAGGGCGGCCAGACCGATGGCGCCCGTCCGCTGGACAACAGCGAATACTTCGTGCGGCTGGGGCGCCAGCTGGTGCGCCTGCTCAACGAGCCGACCATGGACGGCATCTGCGCACGGGTCGACATGCGCCTGCGCCCGTTCGGCAATGCCGGTCGGCTGGCGTTGTCGTTCGCGGCGATGGAGCAGTATTACCAGAGTGAGGGACGCGACTGGGAGCGTTATGCCTGGATCAAGGCGCGTCCGGTCGCCGGTGATCGTGTGGCGGGCCGGCAATTGCAGGAGTTGCTGCGGCCGTTCGTCTACCGCAAGTATCTCGACTACACCGCGTTCGCCGGCCTGCGCGAGATGAAGGCGTTGATCGACGCGGAAGTGGCGCGCAAGGATCTGGCCGACAACCTGAAGCTCGGCCCCGGCGGCATTCGCGAAATCGAATTCATCGTGCAGCTGACCCAGCTGATCCGCGCCGGCCGCGAACCTTCGTTGCGCGTGCGTGGCCTGCTGCCCGCGCTGACCGCGTGCGAGGCGCGCGGCCATATTCCCGCGGCGCGGGCGCAGGCGTTGCGGCTTGCCTATGGGTTGCTGCGCCGGGTGGAAAACCGGGTACAGATGCTGCGCGACGCGCAGACCCATGACATTCCCGCCGACGAACTCAGCCGCGAGCGTCTTGCTCTGAGCCTGGACTACCCGGACTGGGAAAGTCTGCAGGCCGCACTGGCGACCCAGCGCGCGATCGTCAGCGAGGAATTCGCCGCCGTGCTGATGCCACAGGGCGGTCGTGCCGCCAGCGTGCCGGTGGCCGATCAGCTGCTGTGGCAGCACGCCTGCGATGAATCGCTGGACGCGGGATTGCTCGAAGCCTCCGGCTTCGTGCCCGGCGCTGAACTTGGCGATGCGTTGCTGAAATTGCCGCAAGCCGCTGCGGTGCGCGCGATGTCGCCGCGGTCGCGTGAGCGGCTGGATCACCTGATGCCGCAGCTGTTCGAGGCGGCCCGTGCCAGCAAGGCACCGGTGCCCAGCCTTCTGCGCCTGATCCGGCTGATGCAGGCGGTGGCGCGGCGGTCGTCCTACCTGGCCTTGCTGGAGGAGCAGCCGGCGGCGCGGCGCCGACTGGTGCGACTGTTCGCCGACAGCGCGTTCCTCGCCGAACGGGTGATCGCGCAGCCGTTGCTGCTGGACGATGTGCTCGATCCACGCATCGATCAACTGCCGTTCAAGCGCGCCGACATCACCGCCGAGATTGCCCGCGTGTTGACCACGCTGGAGGAGCGCGAGGCCGAGGCGGAACTGGAGCGGATCAACGAGTTCAAGGCTTCGACCGCGTTCCGGCTGGGCCTGGCGTTCAACGACGGGCGCGCCGACGCGGTCGCCACCGCGCGGCGGTTGGCCGCGCTGGCCGAGTCGGTGGTCGGTGCCGTGCTGGCGCTGGCCGAGCGCGAACTGGTGGCCCAGCATGGCCGGCTGCCCGGCGAAGGCTCGGGCTTTTCGGTGCTCGGCTACGGCAGCCTCGGCGGCGAGGAACTGGGCTTCGCCTCGGATCTGGACCTGGTCTTTGTCTACGACGGACGTCGCGCGCAGGCGATGAGCGACGGCGCGCGGCCGATCGAAGGTTCGCGCTGGTACCAGCGCCTCGCCCAGCGCGCGATGAACTGGCTGACCGTGCTTACCCGCGGCGGACGCCTGTACGAGGTCGACACCCGGCTGCGTCCGGACGGCTCCAAGGGTTTGCTGGTGGGCAGCCTGGATGCGTTCGTGGCCTACCAGCAAAGCCGCGCGTGGACGTGGGAACACCAGGCGCTGTTGCGCGCGCGACCCGTGGCCGGTGATGCCGCGCTCAACGCCGAGCTCGCGGCGGTCCGGCGCGACATTCTCGGGGTGCCACGCGAGCCGGCCACCGTGCTGGCCGATGTTGGCAGCATGCGCCAGCGCTGGCGGGCCGAGCGCGACCGTTCCGATGAACAACTGTTCGACCTGAAGCAAGGCCACGGCGGCCTGCTCGACATCGAATTCGCGTTGCAGGGACTGGTGCTGGCCCACGCGGCGCAACAACCGGCGCTGCTCGGCGTCACCGCCAATGCCGGCCTGATCGAGGCCTGCCGCGCTGCCGGCCTGCTGGACAGCAACCAGGCCGCGATCCTGGCGGTGGCGCATGCCGATCTGCTGCAGCGCGCGCTGGCCTGCACACTCGACCTGCGTTCGCGCATCGCGCCTCGTGATGCGCAGCTGGCCGAGTTGTCCGGCAGCGTGCGGGAGGTCACCGACGCGCTCGGGTTTTCCTTCTGATTCGCGGGATGAGCTGGCGACGAATGGATGGCGGTGCTGGCGACCGCTCAATCCATCGACTGGCCGGATTGCCGCGCTGCGATCCGCGTACGCAGTTCGCTGGCGAGGCTGGCGGTTTCGCGTAGCGGCGGTATCGGTTCGGTGGGCAAGGGTGCATCCAGATCGTGCAGCCGCCCGGCGTCGCGCAGCGCGCGATGGAACCGCTCGATCTTCGCTGGCAGCGGTGCGTTGATCAAGGTTTGCACCGGACAGCCGACGGCGCAGGCTTCGCTGAGCATGTTCACCGAGTCGGGCGTGACGACCAGTTGGTCGGCCCAGCCCAGTACGCCGGGATAGGGATTGCTGCCGTCGTCGGGCCCGCTCCAGACCAGTCCGGGCAACCCGCGCAGCGCAGTGCGGAAGATCTCGACCAAGGCCGGCGGCGTGCGCCGCGAGGCCAGCACCAGCAGGCTGCCACCTTCCTGGCGCTGGTGTTCGAGCAGGTGCGCGAGCAACTGCCGGGCGTACATGTCATCCAGCCGGATGCCCTTGCGCGGGCCACCCAGCAGCACGCCGACCCGCGGTTGCGGCAACTCGCCAAGGCCGGGACAGGATTCCCGCCCGTCTGCCAGCCAGTCATCGTCGACCGCGTTCAGCGAGCCCAGTGGCTGCAGCACGCCGGGAGCCGCCACGCCATCGTGTCGCGGCGCGATCAGCGTGTCCCAGTGTGCGGGATCAATGCGCGGGTCGAGGATCTGCACGGTGTAGCAGTGACCATCGGAAAGGCTGCGCAGCATGCGGGTGAACAGCGCCGCGGCGCGCCCGCAGCCGATCGCCACGGCTGGCCAAGGCGGTGCAAACAGGTGGCGCTGACTGGTGGGCAGGGCGAGCGAATCGCCGAGTGTCAGTCGCGGTGACAGCCACGACCACGGTGCCCGCGGTTGCAGTACCAGGTGGCGCAGCGGCATGTGCAGGTACTCGGCCAGCGCCAACGCCTGGCGCTGATTGCCGGCAGCCGTGTCGGTGATCACCCAGCATTCGCCGTTGAGCCTCAGCATCGGCGCGGGTGTTCCGTCACTGTTTCTCGAATGAGCACTCTACGTTCTTCCGCCGGAGGGACTGTTCGCGCGCCACCGCCTATACACTGGCAGGATAGCGTCACTGCAGGCGCGTCTTTCAGAACAGAGGATACCGATGAGCGAGTTGCTTTCCGAGGCCAGCCTTGACCAGTTGTTCCGCGAGGCCCGCACCTTCAATGCCTGGCTGCCGAAGGACGTGGACGACGAGCAGTTGCAGCAGATCTATGCCCTGGCCAAGTTCGGTCCGACCAGCGCGAACTCCTCGCCGATGCGCGTGGTGTTCGTGAAGTCGAAGGCGGCCAAGGCGAAGCTCGAACCGTTCCTGTCCGAGGGCAATCGTGCCAAGACCATGGAAGCGCCGGTCACGGCGATCATCGCCACCGATCACGAGTTCTACGAGCAACTGCCGAAGCTGTTCCCGCATGCCGATGCACGCAGCTGGTTTGTCGGCAACCAGCCGTCGATCGACACCACCGCTTTCCGCAATGCCACCTTGCAGGGCGCCTACCTGCTGCTGGCCGCCCGAGCGGTGGGGCTCGATTGCGGCCCGATGTCCGGCTTCGACAATACCGGCGTGGATGCGGCATTCTTTGCCGGTACCGCGATCAAGTCCAACTTCCTGATCAGCATCGGCTACGGCGATGCCAGCCGTAACCTTTTTCCACGCAGTCCCCGCCTCACGTTCGATGAAGCCTGCACGATCGCCTGATTCCCCGGCCCGTACTCGCCACGCCGCATTCCCAGCACGCCCCATTCCCAGAAGGAGCAATCCCATGCATGCATTGAAGTATCTCGCGTTCGCCGGCCTGCTCGGCGCCGCCATCTCGGCCCAGGCCGCCCCGGTCACCTACAAGCTCGACCCCGACCACACCATGGTGTTGTTCAGCTGGAACCACTTCGGATTTTCCAATCCCACCGCCGACCTCGGCCTGGGCGAGGGCACCGTGGTGTTCGACGAGCAGCATCCGGCCAACTCCAGCGTCGAAGTGACCCTGCCGCTGGCCAGGCTCGACACCCATGTGCCGGCACTGGACGAGCACCTGAAGAAGCCCGACTTCCTCAATGCCGATCAATACCCCGTGGCGACCTTCAAGAGCACGGCGGTGCAGCCGCTGGGTGGCAACAAGTTCAAGGTGACCGGCAACCTCACGGTGCACGGCGTGACCCGGCCTGTGGTGCTGGACGCGACGCTGAACAAGGTCGGTCCGCATCCGATGAGCAAGGCACAGTCGATCGGTTTCGACGCCACTGCCAGCATCAAGCGTTCGGATTTCGGCGTGGGCGCCTATGTGCCGAACGTGAGCGACGAGATCGCCATCCGCATCACCACCGAGGGTTCGGTGCCGAAACAGAAGTAGGTTTCTGCCTCACGAAAAAACCGCGCCGGTGACGGCGCGGTTTTTTCGTGTCTGCGCGAGGCTGATCAGTTCGACTTCACACCCGCATCCTTCATCGATTCCAGCTTGCCCAGGTCGATGCTGCCAACGGCCTGTTTCAGCTGGTCGATGCTGTCGACATTGCCATTGGCTTTCACCGTGAAGCGCTTGCCGACCACCACGCTGTATTCGCCGTACTTCGATTGCGTGTCCCATGCCTCGTGGACCAGGTTGCCGCCGGCGCTGTAGGTTTTCTCGTAGCCGTGGTCGGTCTGCTTCTCTTCTTCCGGTGCCATCGCAGTGGCCAGCGACATCAGGCCCTTGGCGCCGCCGGTGTCGGAAACCTCGAGGCTGATGTGCTGGCCGTTGTCGGCCGAATAGTCGGCGCTGGCCTGCGAGATCTGCATGCCCATGGCCTTGTTGCGTTCGGCCGACAGGCTGCTGCGCTTGAGGTTGCCCAGGCTGTCCGGCAGGAACGCCTTGATCTGCTCCGGCGCGAGGGCTTCGACGGTGCCATCGGTGCCGGCCATGGCGCCCATCATCTTGCCCATCGCGGCGGATTGCGCGGCGCTGTCGCCGGACTTCTGCGCCGCGTCCATTTCCTTGCCGGCCTGCTCGGCACGCTTGCCCATGGCGGCCAGCTGGCCCAGCGCGCTGTTGCCATCGATGGTCACGCTGTCGCCGTTGCCGTTGGTCACATGCATGCCACCCATCGCCGCGCCGGACATCGCCGCGGTGCCGACCACGCCGATGACGATCGCGCCGACCACCCAGCTCAGCACGATCGCGATGATCACGCTCACCGCGGTGTAGCCGGCGGATTTTTCCGGCGGACATTTCATCGTCTGCGGCAATCCGAGATAGAGCAGGTAGATCGCGTACACCGCGCCGGCGAGCGCGATCAGCCAGCCCAGCCAGGGCACGATCACCGCGATGCCGGCGATCCAGCTGGCGGTCCATGAGTAGGCGACGGTCTTGAGTGCCTGCACCATGTCCTTCTGGCCGCCAAAGCTGGGGGCCAGGGCGTTGATGACCAGCGCCACCAGGTACACCACCACCAGCGACAGCAGGTAGCCCAGCACCATGCGGGTGAGGCCGCCACCCATCGAGTCGCGCACGGTGATGCCGAACACGCTGGTGCCGATCAGGGTGCCCTTGATGAAGGTGGCGATTGCCGGCAAGGCGGCGATGAGCAGGATGTAGCTGGTGTAGAGGCTGTTCACCGTGGCCGGTTCGGCGGCGACCACCGGCCATTCGGTGCTCGGTGAGGTCAGGATGGACTTGACGCGTTCAACGATCTTTCCTGAATCCATGATCAGCTCCCAGGCTTTTGCGATGGGCCCGGCACCAGGCGCGGGCGTGGACGGGTTTGCTTGGCTTCACGACATTCACCGCCGCAGCCTCACGGCTGGAAGCTGTGCGCGGCCTCTTTGGGTACCCTTGGCTGTCCCCCGACAGAAGGCTGCAGCCTGCTACCATTTGCGGCCTGATGTCCAGTCTGGAGTTCGCTGATGTCACCCCCCCGCTCCGCGGCGGCACCGATGGTGCCGGCAAATGCCGAAAATCGTTATGAAGTGACGCGCGCGGACCTGCCGCTGTCCTGCCCCATGCCCGGCATGGAGCTGTGGAATTCGCATCCCAAGGTCTACCTGCCGATCGTCGACGATGGCGGCGAGTCAGTCTGTGCTTACTGTGGCGCCTGTTACGTCCTGCGCGACTGATCTTTCGAGCTCGTTGCAGCCCTCGGCGGCATTGTTCTTGCTTGCCTTTATGGAATGAAAGCCGCCAGCCCCGAGCTCATGTCCAGCATTGCCGTTCCCGCCAAGCTGCTGACTGTGGTCCAACTGATCCCCGCGCTGCATTCCGGTGGCGCCGAGCGGTCGGCGTTGGAGATCGGGCGCGCGCTGGTCCAGGCCGGCCATCGTTCGGTGGTGATCTCGGCCGGCGGTCGGCTGGTGGAGCGGCTGCAGGCGGAAGGCAGCGAGCACATCAGCCTCGATATCGGGCGCAAGTCATTGTCCACGCTGGGCCATCTGGGCACCCTGCGGCGATTGCTGCGCGAGATCAAGCCGGACATCGTGCATGCGCGCTCGCGGCTGCCGGCGTGGATGGGCTGGTGGGCCATGAAGGGCATGACGCCGCGGCCGCACTTCGTCACCACCGTGCACGGCCTCAACTCGCCCGGGCGCTACAGCGCGATCCTGCTGCGCGGCGAGCGGGTGGTGGCGGTTTCGCAGACCATGCGCGACTTCGTGCTCAGCCATTACCGCTGGCTGGAGCCGGGCAAGGTCAAGGTGATTCCGCGCGGCATCGACCCGCTGGCATTTCCCTATGGACATCGGCCGGACGACGCCTGGCAGAAGGCGTTCTTTGCCGAATTTCCCGCGCTGACCGGTGCGCCGCTGCTGACCCTGCCCGGTCGCGGCACGCGACTGAAGGGGCACCACGATGCGATCGAATTGCTGGCCGATCTGAAGCGTCGCGGGATCGAGGCGCGCCTGCTGCTGCTGGGCGTGATCGAGCCGGGCCGCGAGGCCTACGTGGCCGAACTGCGGGAATTGATCCGCTTGCGCGGGGTAACCTCGCAAGTGGTGCTGAGCCCGCCGCGCGACGACGTGCGCGATGTCTACGCGATCTCGGCGCTGGTGCTGCAGTTGTCGAACAGGCCGGAGTCGTTTGGCCGCACCGTGGTCGAGGCGTTGTCGCTGTGCCGTCCGGTGCTTGGCTACGCCCACGGCGGCGTCGGCGAATTGCTGGCCGAGCTGTATCCGGCCGGTCGGGTGCCACTGGGCGATCGCGAGCGACTGGTCGAGCGCGCTGCCGAGTTGCTGCGCGTGGCTCCGCCGATCTCGCCACTGCAGAGCTATCGCCTCAGCGACATGCAGCACGCCACGCTCGCCCTGTACGACGAAGTCGTTTCGGGCTGAGGCTGTGTCGGCCTGCGGTTGAGGCCATCGGCGTGCCCTCGCGCTCGCCTACAATGCGGGATCGTCGTCACCCGGTCCACGCATGAATTCCTTCGGCACCTCACTCAAGGCTGCATTGCGCTCGCCGCTGTTGCCGTTCTGGCTGGTGATCGCGCTGCTGCCCTTCGGACGCAGCGCCGAGCTGGGCACTCTGTTGTGCCTGCTCGGCGTGGTCATGCTGTTTGCCCGCGACCCACAGGCCTTGCAACAGCACGCGGGCGCGCGGTTGCTGCTCTGGTTGCTGGCGGCGTACGTCGGTGCGGCGCTTTTTTCGGCGATCGACGCGATCCGGCCAGGCAAGAGCTGGAGCACGGTGGCGGCCTTGCTGCGTTATGCCCCACTGGGTCTTTATGCGTGTTTTGCAATCCGCCGCGAGCGCAAGCTGCACGCTCTGTATGTGGCGATCGCCTGGGTGCTGGCGCTGTGGTGTGCCGATGCCTGGGTGCAGGCCTTTACCGGCTGGAGCCTGGGCGGTCCGGCCGAAGCCGAGCGCGTCTCGGGCATCTTCGGCGCGGACAACCTCAAGTTGGGGCCGACCCTGGCGGTGTTGTCGCCGTTTGCGCTGTGGGCGGCGCGGCGGCGCTGGGGGCTGCCGGGCTTGCTGCTGGCCTTCTGCCTGATCCTGGGGCCGGTGTTGCTGGCCGGCTCGCGCGCCGCATGGTTGTGCTACGCGCTGGTGGCCTTGGGCTTTGCCTGGCGTGAGGCGCGCTCGCCGTTGCGCTTTGCCGGCTTGTGCGTGGCCGCCGCCTTGCTGCTGGCGCTGGCCGGTGGCCTGGCCTGGAAGACCTCGACACGTTTTCACGACCGCATCGACCGAAGCCTGCTGGCCCTGCAGGGCACCGACCAGTCGCTGGACACCGCGCTCAGCGGTCGGATCGACATCTGGCATGCCAGCGTCGGCATGTTCGCCGCTCACCCGATCAACGGCGTGGGCGTGCGCGGCTTTCGTTACGCGTATCCCCAATACGCATCGGCCAATGATCACTTCGTGGTCTCCGCCGAGGCCTGTGGTGTCGGCGAGGGTGCCTGTCACGCGCACCAGCTGGTGCTGGAAATACTCACCGAGACCGGTGCGCTGGGCCTGCTGCTGTGGCTCGCCGCGGTCGCGCTGGCGTGGCGCGCGTCGCGACGGGTGGGTGCGGCGGCGCGCGCGCGCGCGTTCCCGGTCACCCTGGCGTTGGGCGTGATGCTGTTTCCCTTGAACACCCATCTGGCCTTCTATTCGGCATGGTGGGGCCTGCTGTTTGCCTGGTTGCTCGGCCTGTGGTGCGCGAGTCTGTCTGTGGCCGGCATCCCTGCCGACCACGAAGAGCCCGGCATCCGTGGAGAACTCCCCAGGGAAGCGCTCCTCCGGGAGGGCCATGATGGGGCGTGAACCGTTGTCGGTGGTGGTGACCACGTTCAACAGCGCCGCCACCCTGGATGCCTGCCTGCGCGGGGTGAGTTGGGCGGACGAGATCGTGGTGCTGGACTCCGGCTCCAGCGACGCCAGCCTGGCGATCGCCGCCCATTACGGCGCGCGTATCCATGCCCAGCCGTTTGCCGGCTACAGCGCGCAGAAGCAGGCGGCGATCGATCTGGCCAGCCATCGCTGGGTGTTGCTGCTCGATTCGGACGAGTCGCTGGACGAGGCGGCGGTCGCACCGTTGCAACAGGTACTGCTGGCGCCGGCACACGCCGGTTACCAGTTGTGGCGGCGCGAGTGGCAGTTCTGGCGCTGGCAATCGCCTCGCGCACGACTCAATCATTACGTGCGGCTGTTCGATCGCCAACATGCGCGCATGAGCGGGCATGAAGTGCACGAAGAGGTGCAGGTGGATGGCACGGTCGGCGTACTCGATGTGGTCATCGACCATCACGGCGAACCCGATATCGCCGGGCGCGTGGCCAAGGCGGACCGCTATTCCAGCCTGCAACTGGTCGACCTTGCCGCGCGCCGGGTGAGCTGGTTGCGCCTGCGCGTGGTGGCCTATCCGACGGTCGCCTTCCTGCGTTACTACCTGCTGCGCGGACATTGGCGCTCCGGCTGGGCCGGCTTCATCGCTGCGCGCATCCATGCGTTCTACGCGTTCCTGAAGTACGCCAAGCTGTATGAACAGCGTCGGTCTCGACGAGAGTCCAGCGAGCCGCGTGGCCAGCAATGAATCGAGCGCGGTTGATTCAGCCCGCCAGTGCCAGTTCGCCGCGTTGATCGAGTGAGGCCAGCAACATCGCGCAAGCTTCACGGCGCAGCGCCTCGCGCTGTCGGAAGGCACTGCGGTGTTTGCTCATCACCAGGGCTTCGTCGCGGACCGGGTCGCTTACCGGCAGTTCGTAAAACCCTTCGCCATCAAGGACGCCTTCGCATTCCAGCCAGAAGCTGTCGTAGTCGGCCTTGATCTTGCCGGCCTTTCCGGCGAAAGGATGCGCCGCATTGGTCACCCCCCGGATGTGCGCGATGCCATGGCGGCAGGCGAATGCGCGCAGCAACGACAGCAACAGGTTCTTTGGACGCAGGCCGTAACTCTGCTTGGTCAGTTCGCGCACTGCTTCGCGGCCCAGCCCGGCCGCCGCTCCCTGCACGCACCCGAGCAGGAGGGTACGGCCCGCATCGGCGATGCTGAAAATCATCGAGGAGAGCAGTTCGCCCTGCGCATCGGCCAGACACAGGCACAATTCGCCCTCGCGGCCGCGACCGGTGGGTCGGCGCAACTCGATCGCCAGCGTGCTGCGGTCTTTCAGTCGCAACGTTCCGACCGGGTGGCGGCCGCGCAGATGGATTGCCTCGCACATGTCCGGCGGCAAGACCGCCATGACGCTGCGATAGTGATCGGCAAGGATCGCATAACGTCGGGCCTGTCCAAGTTGCCGGTTGATGTAGTGGTGTTGCGCGCGCTCAAGCAGCCGTGGGTCGGCCGCCAACATTGCGCACAACTGGGGACTGCCGTAGACCAAGTCCAGCCATGCCGCATGCAGCCCGGCACTGCGCGCGCTGCGCAACACGTACTTGATGGTGGCGCCGGTCTGCTGCAAGGCAGTGCCACGTCCATTGCGGCGATCGCGCAAGGAGCGATAGAAAAGTTGAACTGACATGTCATCGCGGAGGAGGGTGGGTCGGCATATTTTCGCCGGCCGGTCTTTTGCGAAGCTTTCAGCAAGTCAGTAGATCGCCTGCGTGCCTGGTGGCCGGGTCTTGAAGCGCTTGTGCGCCCACAAGTACTGCTCGGGCGCCTCGCGCACCATCTGTTCGATGCAGGCATTGATGCGTGCGGTATCGGCTGCGGCATCGGGACCGGGAAAGCCCTCCAGCGGAGCACCCAGGCGCAGTGCGTAACCCCGATTGCCGGGCAGGCGGCGATGGAAGAACGGCATCACCATCGCCCCGGACATTCGCGCCAGGTGGTGGGTGGCGGTGATGGTGGCGGCCGGTACGCCAAAGAACGGCACGAACACCGTGTCCTTGCTGCGCATGTCCTGGTCCGGCGCGTACCAGAGCGTGCCGCCGTTGCGCAGATATCTCACCGTGCCGCGGATGTCGTCCTTGTCGAACATCGCGTCAGCGTAATCCAGTCGTGCGCGCAGCACCGCCCACTCGAAAACGGCCGAATCCATCCGGCGATACATGCCGGCGATGCTGATGCGCTGAGAGACCAGTCGCGCGCACAACTCCAGGTGCGAGAAGTGGCCGCCGACCAGCAACACGCCCTTGCCTTGCGCCCGCGCTGCCTCGAGATGCTGCAGTCCCTCGATGCGGGTGGGGATCGCGGCGATGCGACGGTCGCTGCCCATCCAGCCAAGCGCGAACTCGACCAGCATCAGTCCGATGTCGCGCAGGTTCGCATCGACCAGGCCTGCCTGTGCCTTGGCGTCGAGTTCGGGGAAACACAACGCGATGTTGGCCGCGGCGATGTGCTTGCGCGCGGAGGGAATCCGCAACACCAGTGCGCCGAGGCATCGACCCAGCCACATCAGCAAGCGCTGTGGCAGTCGCGCGATCAGCCAGATGGTGGCCACGCCAAGCCACGCCGGCCAGTGACGTGGTGCGAGCAGCGAGCGATGGAAGGTGGGACGGGGCATGCCGGGCATCGTGGACATTGTAGTGGATCGCGCACC
The DNA here is from genome assembly GCF_050026815.1 of Rhodanobacter ginsengiterrae. Taxonomy (NCBI): domain Bacteria; kingdom Pseudomonadati; phylum Pseudomonadota; class Gammaproteobacteria; order Lysobacterales; family Rhodanobacteraceae; genus Rhodanobacter; species Rhodanobacter ginsengiterrae. Next base: position 86,013 of record NZ_JALBWO010000044.1, read on the forward strand.
GCGGGCTGCCGGGACGTGCCTGGCCGAATGCCGCAGGTTCCGGCAGGTGGGCTGGCCGCTGCTCTCGTATACTGCCGCGTCAACACCACGAGTCGTGCCGTTGCGCTATCTCTACACACTTGCGATGTTCCTGGTCACGCCGTTGCTGGTGCTGCGACTGCTGGCGCGCGGGGTGCGTTCGCGACCGTACCACCAGCGCTGGCCGGAGCGCTTCGGTTTCTTCGCGACACCGGGATTCAGCGGCAGCCTGTGGGTGCATGCAGTTTCGGTGGGTGAGGTGAACGCGGCCGAGCCGCTGATCAAGGCGCTGCGGCGCGACTATCCGAAAGCGCAGCTGGTGGTCACCACGGTGACGCCCACCGGCACCGCCCGCGTGCACCAGTTGTTCGGCGACAGCGTGTTCCATGTCTATCTGCCGTACGACCTGCCGTTCGCGGTGGGCCGGTTCCTGAAGAAGATCCGGCCACGTCTGGCGCTCATCGTCGAAACGGAGATCTGGCCGAATCTCTACTTCGCCTGTCGCCGGCGCGGCATTCCGCTGATGATCGTCAATGCACGCTTGTCCGAACGCTCGCTGCGTGGCTATCGGCCGCTGCGCGGACTGTTGCGGTCGGCGCTGCGCTGCGTAGCCCTGATCGCCGCGCAGTCCCGCACCGATGCGGCGCGCTATCGCCTGCTGGGCGCCGATCCGCAGCAGGTGCTGGTAACAGGCAACATGAAGTTCGACATGCCGATACCCGATGGCGCGGTCGCGGCCGGTGCCAACATGCGCGAACAATGGGGCCCGCGTCGCCCGGTCTGGATGGCGGCGAGCACGCATGAAGGCGAGGAGCAGTTCGCGCTTGAGGCGCACCTGCAGGTGCTCAAGCGGCTGCCTGATGCGCTGCTGTTGCTGGCGCCGCGCCACCCGGAGCGCTTCCGGCTGGTCGAGCATTCGGTGCGCAGCCTGGGCTTCTCGGTGGCCACGCGCAGTCAGCAAGGCGTACCCTCGTCCTCGCATCAGGTTTTCGTCATCGACGCGATGGGTCAGCTGATGCCGTTCTTCGCCGGCTCCGATGTGGCCTTCGTCGGTGGCAGCCTGGTGCCGATCGGTGGACACAACGTGCTGGAACCGGCGGCCTTGTCGGTGCCGGTGCTGGTTGGACCGCATACATTCAACTTTGACGAGATCACCCGCAGCCTGATCGAACACGGTGGCGCCTTGCGCGTGGCCGGCGCAGCGCAACTGGGTCCGGAGGTGCTCCGCTTGTTGCTCGATGCGACGACCCGCGAGCGCATGGGTCAGGACGCGGAAGGTGTGTTCGAGCGCGAACGCGGAGCGGTGCAGCGTGTCATGCAGCTGATCGATGGCATGTTGCAGGAGTGATGCGTCAGCCCGTCGGAAACGAAACGGCCGGGACATGCCCGGCCGTTTTGCAGCGTGCAGCGCCGCGACTTATTGCAACAGGGCGTTGATCTGCTCGATATCCTTCACGTCCGCCGTGCCGGCGGTCTGCTTGAGCAGCAGCTTGTTCAGGATGAACTGGTGTCGCGCCTGCGAATAGCTACTCTCCGACGACGTCAGCGTCTGGATCGCCAGCAGCACGTTGGTCATCGTCTGGGTACCGACCTCGAAACCGGCGCGCGTGGCCTCCAGAGCCTTGCGTCCGGAGTCCACCGATGCCTTGGCCGACTCGACCTGGGCGATGCCGGCGATCACCGAGCGATAGTAGTTGAGCGTGTCACGCACGATCTGGCGGCGCTGCGCTTCCAGCGCATCGACGGCGCCGTCGCGCTGGTAGATCGACTGGCGCACGCGTGACTGCATGGCGCCACCGGAGAAGATCGGCACATTGAGCGTCAGCCCGATCGTGGTCGAGGCCGGATCGCGGTAGCGCGCTGCGGCGTTGCCATCGGACCAGCCCGCACCCTTGCCATAGCTGATCCCGGCGCTGATCGTCGGCAGGTGGGCGGCACGCGCGGCGCTGATGTTGTGCTGCGCGGTTTCCACGTTGCTCTTTTGCGCCAGCAGGTCGGGATTGGTCTCCAGCGCCTGTTTGACCCAGGCGTCCTGGTCGGCCGGGGACGGCGGCTCCATCGGCAGGTCGTCGCGCAGCTTCTTCAGCTCGCCGGTGGGCGTGCCGGTGATCTGGGCAAGCGCCTCGCGGGCGTCGTTGAGCTGGTTCTGCGCGGCGATCGTCTGCGACTTGGCCGCCTCGTAATAGGCCTTGGCCTGGTACACGTCGGTGATCGCCGAGAGGCCGACCTTGAAGCGCTGGTCGGATTGCTCGAACTGCTGGCGGAAGGCATCTTCGTTGGCCTTGGCGTAGGTCAGCCCATCTTCGCTGGTCAGCACACCGAAGTAGGCAGAGACCACACGCACGTAAAGATTCTGCCCGGCGGATGCGTACAGCTCGTCCTGTACATTCGCGGCGGAGTGGGCAGCCTTGAGGTTCGCGTACTTGCTGAAGTCCAGCACGCTCTGGCTCAGCGTTCCGTTGATCGAGCGCGTGCGGCTGTGCCCGACCTGGTTGCCACCATTGGTCTGGTTCAGGCTCATGCTGGCGCTGATCTGTGGCAGCAGCAGGGCGCGAGCCTGGCTCACGCCTTCGCCGGTTGCCAGCCTGCTGGCATCGGCCTGCGACAGCACCGGGTCGTTGCTGCGCGCCTGGCGGTAAGCATCCAGCAGATCCTCACCGTGGCTGGGCAGCGAGACGGCGGCCAGGGCCAGTGCAAGAGTGAGCAGCTTCAAACGCATGAGTTGCCTCGTGAATATCGATTCGTGGATGAAATCAGAACACGAACCGCGGTGGCGGCTCGGCATGACTCAAGTAGGGAAGATCGGTCTCGAACAGGGTCTCTTCGCGATAGCGTCCGGCGCCTTCATGGGTCAGCAGCGTGGCATGCTGCACCGGCGATTCGCCACGCACCACCAGCGCGCGCGCGCCCGGCTTGAGCCAGGCCAGCCAGCGTGGCGGGATGACATGCACGGCACCGGTCACCACCAGGGCATCGAACAGACCTTCCGGTTGCCACTCGTTGACCGCCTCGCCGGTGAGCAGACTGGCGTTGGACACGCCGGCGGCCTGCAGTCGCCGGGCGGCGGCCGTGGAAAAGTCGGCATGGATGTCGACACTGGTGACCTGCGCCGACAAGCCGGCCAGGCAGGCGGTGAGGAAGCCCGAGCCGGTGCCGATTTCCAGCACGTGATCAGCGGGTAGCAGCTCCAGCGCCTGCAGCACGCGACCTTCCACCACCGGCTTCATCATCACCTCGCCGTGGCCCAGCGGCAGGCACAGGTCGGCGAAGGCAAGCTGGCGATGTTCGGCGGCGACGTAATCCTCGCGATGCACGCGAGCGATCACGTCCAGCACGCGGGCGTCCAGCACTTCCCACGGGCGCACCTGGTTCTCCACCATGTTGAGTCGCGCCTGCTCGATATTCATCGCCATCTGCTCGTGTCCCGTGCGGATCGAAAAAGGTCAAAAAGGATAAGCGCTAGCGCACGCTCCCACAATGACGCGCTCCGACAGCGACAGCCTGCCGGTTGCGCGGCGGCCTACTAAGTGCCGGAAGTCATCGGGAGTGGTTGACGCCAGTCACCTGCGGTGCCGGGCTGCGCCCAGCCGCGAAGTCAGCGCCGGTACCCATTCTGGAAAATAATTGAACCGGGGCGTATAATAAAGCGATAAATCCCGTTTGTGAAGGTGGAGGCATGAGCAGTAGCGCGCAAATCAAGGTCCAAGGTCCCGGTCGTCCCAAGGACATGGAGAAGCGGGCCGCCATTCTCGTGGCAGCGAAGGCGCTGTTCATCCGCAATGCCTTCGCGGGCACCAGCATGGACGCGATCGCCGCCGACGCTGGCGTGTCCAAATTGACCGTGTACAGCCACTTTGGCGACAAGGACAACCTGTTCCGCGAAGTGATCCGCTCGCGCATCGAGGATCTGCTGCCGGAAGACACCTATACCTTCGCTCCGCACGACGACATCCGTGAAACCCTGCTGCGGGTGGCCTTGATCCATGCCCATCTCGACTGCAATGCGGAAACCGTCGGCACCTTCCGCGCCATCCTCAGCGACTGCCGCCAGGGCAATCCGCGCTACGGCAAGCTGATCTGGGAAGAGGGCGCGACGCGCACCCACGGCCTGATGCAACGCCTGCTGCAGCAGGCGGTTGACGCCGGCCAGCTGGATATCGATGACGTGCCGCGCGCCAGCACGCAATTCCTCAGCCTGATCAAGGGCAATCTGATGATGCGGCAGATGTTCGGCTGCGCCGAATGTCCGGATTCCCACGCCGCGGAAATCGAGGCTACGGCTCGCGCCGGCGTGCAGATGTTCCTGCGCGCCTATCTTCCCCGTGTGCCGGTGCCGTCTGAAGGTGTCGCGGACTGAGCCGGCCTTGACGCCATCGCCACATCGGGTGACTAGACTGGCGTGATCGCAGCCAACGTCACGCAAGGGGTCACCCATGGGCACTCAGTCGAAGTCCAAGCCGTTTCTTTCCGACATCAAGACCATCCGGCAGCGTGCGCGCGAGCACATGCAACGTGGCGCGGTCACTGACAGCTACACGCTGGATCGGGAGACGGTACTGAAGTTGCTCAACGAGGCATTGGCCACCGAGCTTGTCTGCGTACTGCGCTACAAGGCGCACCACTATCTCGCTTCCGGCATCAATGCCAAGAGCGTGGCCGCCGAGTTCCTCGAACACGCCAACGAGGAGCAGGGTCACGCGGACCTGATCGCCGAACGGATCACCCAGCTCGACGGCACGCCCAATTTCTCGCCGGATGGCCTGTCCAGTCGCAGTCACGCCGAGTTCGTGGTGCCGGACGACCTGGCCGGGATGATCGAGGAGAACCTCGTTGCCGAGCGCATCGCCATCGACAGCTATCGCGAGATCATCAACTACGTCGGCGACCAGGACACCACTACCAAGCGCATGCTGGAAGGCATCCTGGCGGTGGAGGAAGAGCACGCCGAGGACATGAAGACGCTGATGGAAGATTTCGGCAAGAAAGGCGAACCGGCCAAGCCGGCATCGAACAAGAAGTCCGGATCGGGCAAGGGCGGAGCGAAGCGCCGCTGATCAGGGTTCGCCGTCGAACAAGCAACAGGGTGGTCGAGGCCACCCTGTTTTGTTTCACCAACCGGCGAGCACCAGCTTGCCGATCGAGCTGCCCGATTCCAGCTGGCGATGCGCTTCGCGCAGGTTCGCCGCGTTGATCGGCGACAGCGTCGCGGTACGTGTACCGCGCAATTCGCCGGCGTCGATCAGGCTGGCCAGGCGATCCAGGATGCGCCCCTGTTCGGCCTGGTCGGCCGTCTTGTAGCGGGCACGCGCAAACATCATTTCCCAGTGGATGCCGATGCACTTGGCCTTGTACGGGTCGCCGATCTTCAGCGTGCCCGCGGGCTCCACGATCAGCCCGACATGACCTTGCGGTGCCAGCAACTGGCCGATCGCGTCCCAGTAGCGATCGGTATCGGCCAGATTGAGCACCGCGTCCACCTGCTCGAAACCCAGCGCCTGCAACTGCGGCGCCAGCGCCTCGCGGTGGTTGATCACGTGCTGTGCGCCAAGTGTGCGGCACCAGTCGGCGGTCTCGGCGCGGGACGCGCTGGCGATCACGGCAAATCCGGCGCGGCGCGCCAGCTGGATCGCGATGGAGCCCACGCCACCGGCGCCGCCGATGATCAGCAGTGACTTCCCTTCACCGCCGTGCTCGCTGTCGAATGGCATGCGCTGGAACAGCAGCTCCCAGGCGGTGAGCACGGTGAGTGGCAGCGCCGCGGCGTCGGCCAGCGCGAGCGAGCGCGGCGCGTGGCCGACCAGGCGGGCATCCACCACGTGGTATTCGGCATTGCTGCCGGAGCGGGTGATGTCACCGGCGTAGTACACGCGGTCGCCTGGCTGGAAACCACTCACCGCCGCGCCGACGGACTCCACCGTGCCGGCCGCGTCATAACCCAGCACCCTGGGCGGGTTCTCCACTTGCGGCTTCGGCGAACGCATCTTGGTGTCGACCGGGTTAACCGACACGGCTTCCACGCGCACCAGCAAATCGTGTTCTCCCGCGGCGGGGCGTGGCAGTTCGATATCGATCAGTGATTGCGGATCGATGATGGGCAGGTAACGGGTGAGGCCGATCGCTTTCATGGGATCTCCGATGTCGCTGGTGAGGGTTTCGAGGAGCGCACCTGAAGTCTGCGCTTCGGCGCGTCAGCAAGCTGTTTCGACGCCGGCGTTGAGCGGCGTGGAGCGACGTGAGCCAATGCGCTCCAGCCGCACGCTCCACAGCGCCACGCCCAGGCCCAGCACGGGCAACAGGGCGGCTACCCAGGTCACTGCGCCCAGGCCGGGACCGTGACTGATCACCACGCCGCCCAGCCACGCGCCGATCGCGTTGCCGAGGTTGAACGCGGCGATGTTGAAGCTCGACGCCAGGACCTGACCACCGGTGGCTTTCTGCAGCACGCGCAATTGCAGCGGCGCCACGGTGGCGAATCCGACGATGCCGAACACGAAGCTGAAGGCGATCATCGCCGGCTTGCTGTGCAACGCGAAGGTCATCGTGCCCAGCACGATCGCCAGCGCGGCCAGCGTGCCCAGCAGCGTCGCCACCAGTCGCTTGTCCGCCAGTCGCCCGCCGAGCAGGTTGCCGATCACCATGCCGCTGCCGAACACCAGCAGGATCGGCGACACCGCGCTGTCGGCGAAGCCGGTCAGCCGGGTCAGCAGCGGCTGGATGTAGGTGAACAATGCGAACACGCCGGCAAAGCCGAGCACGGTGATCAGCAGGCCGAGCAACACCTGCGGATGGGCGATGCCCTTCAATTCCTCGGCAAATTTCATCGGCAGCTGGTTGCCGCGGTCGGCCGGCACCAGCGTGGCAATGATCACGGTGGCGAACACGCCGATCGCGGCGACCGCCCAGAATGTCGCACGCCAGCCATGATGCAGGCCCAGCCAGGCCCCGGCCGGCACGCCGAGCAAGGTGGCCACGGTCAGCCCGGTGAACATGATCGAGATCGCCGAGGCCTTGCGATCCTCGGCTACCAGCCCGGTCGCCACTACCGCGCCGACGCCGAAGAACGTGCCATGGGCCAGTGAGGTGATTACCCGCGCGACCATCAGCACGGCGTAGCTTGGCGCCAGCGCGCTGGCCAGATTGCCAAGCGTGAACAGGACCATCAGCGCGATCAGGGCGGACTTGTGCGGCAGCCGGCTGGTCGCTGCGGTGAGCAGCGGCGCGCCGACGAACACGCCGAGCGCGTAGCCGGAAATCAGCAGTCCGGCGGCGGCGATGCTCACATGCAGGTCGGCGGAAACCTGCAGCAGCAGGCCCATGATCACGAATTCGGTGGTGCCGATGCCGAAGGCGCCGGCGGTCAGGGCGTACAGCGCCAGCGGGGTACGTGGCCGGGCGGAGGGGGAATGCATGGCGACAAGCCTGAAGAGGGGTGCGCACAGAGTAGGGATTTGCGTTTTCCGCACAAACCACCAAGATGGCTAATCATTCTCAACCGATGATTGACAATCATGGACCGCATCGGTGACCTCAGCCTGTTCCTGCGGGTGCTCGACCTGGGCTCGATCAGCGCCGCCGCGCGCAGCCTGGACCTCTCCGTGGCGGTGGCCAGCCAGCGCCTGAAACGACTGGAACGCGAACTGGGCGTGCGGCTGTTGCACCGGACCACCCGCCAGTTGCATGCCACGCCCGAAGGCGCGGCGCTGGCCGCGCAGGGTCGCGCACTGGTGGAGGATCTGGAGGCGCTGACTGACGGCCTGCGCCGGGCCGCCACTGAACTCAGCGGGACCTTGCGGGTCACCATGTCCGCTTCGTTCGGGCGCCAGTACATCTCGCCGCTGTTGCCCGAGTTCCTTGCCCGGCATCCGCGGATCAAGCTCAGCGTGAACCTCACCGACGAGCAACTGGACCTGGTCGGCTCCGGTTTCGACCTGGGCATCCGCATCGGCGCGCTGGGCGATTCGGAGCTGGTGGCGCGCCAGCTGGCGCTCAACCATCGCGTGCTGTGCGCCGCGCCGGCTTACCTCGAACGGCATGGTCACCCGCGCACGCCGGCGGATCTGGCCGCACACGATTGCCTGCTGCTGGTCGGCAGCCAGGGGCGCCAGGACGTGTGGCGCTTTCGCGACCCGCAAGGCAAGGAGATCGCCCAGCGGGTGCATGGCCGCTTCGAGAGCAATCTGGGCGAACTGCTGCGCGACGCGGTGGTGGCCGGGCTGGGCATCGCGCAGCACTCGGTCTGGCACGTGCACGAAGAGCTGCGCACGGGGCGATTGCAACGGGTGCTTCCCGACTATTCGATCGCCACCACCGGCATCCACGCGGTAATGCCGCAACGCCGCCTGGTGCCGCCGCGGGTGCGCGCCTTCGTCGACTTCCTGGCCGAGCGGCTCGGCGGCCAACCGCCGTGGGAGCGATGAGCAGGTAAGCTTGCGCCATCCCCGCAGGAGTTGCGCGATGCAATCAGAAAACATGGGCACCTCTCCACGCCGCGGCATCCGTCGCGCGATCCTCGCGCTGGTCGCGCTGCTGATGCTTGGCGTGGCAGCCCTGATGTGGTGGTGGGATGCCGAACCGCCGCTGTTCGATCCGATGGCGGTGACCCAGGCGCAGATGCAGGGGCTGAAGCGTCCGGTCAGCACCGGTGCAACGACCACGGTGACCCTGATCACCTCGGTGCAGACCCTGCTGGACAAGCGCGGCGGCTATCTCAGCAACGACAAGCTGCCGCCGGGCGTGTTCATGGACAACCTGCCCAACTGGGAATTCGGCTCACTGACTGCCTCGCGCGACCTGGTGCGCGCGTTGCGCAACGACTTCAGCCGTTCGCAGACGCAGTCGACCGAAGACAAGGATCTGGCCGAGGCCGATCCGCTGTTGAACAGCCCCAACGACCGCTGGCTGCTGCCCAGTTCGGAAAGCCAGTACCGCAAGGCGATCAGCCATCTGGACGGCTATCTGGGTCGGCTTGGCGACGCCGACGACAGCAATGCCCACTTCTATGCGCGCGCCGACAATCTGGCGGATTATCTGCAGCTGGTTTCGTCGCGGCTGGGTTCGCTGTCGCAGCGGCTATCGGCCAGCGTGGGACAGCTCCGGATAGGCGATGCCTCCGCTTCCGACACACCGCTGGCATCCGGCGGCATGCATGGCCCGTCGGGCGAGCGGTTGGTGAAGACGCCCTGGAACAAGATCGACGACAACTTCTACGAGGCGCGCGGCTACACCTGGACCCTGCTCGAGCAGTTGAAGGCGATCCGCCAGGATTTCGGCCCGATCCTGCGCAGCAAGCACGCCGACGTCAGCCTGGATCAGGTGATCCGTGAACTGGAAGAAGCGCAGCGTCCATTGCACAGCCCGATGGTGCTGAACGGTTCGCCGTTCGGTTTCTTCGCCAACCATTCGCTGGTGATGGCGAACTACGTGTCACGCGCCAACGCGGCGCTGATCGACCTGCGCGAACTGCTCAAGCGCGGCTGAGTTGCCACGCCGCGGACCCATGCGAAAACGGCGCGTCACCCTGCGGTGACGCAGCCGTTGCTGCATCAGATGATCAGGCCTGGCTGGCCTTGTAGCGTTCGATGCCGGCCACGATCTCGGCCTTGGCTTCGTCGGCGCCGACCCAGCCATCGATCTTCACCCACTTGCCCTTCTCCAGATCCTTGTAGTGTTCGAAGAAGTGGCCGATGCGCTCCAGCCAGTGCGGCGAGACGCCCTTCATGTCGGTGATGTGCGCGTAGCCCGGGAAGATCTTCGGCGCGGGCAGCACGATCAGCTTCTCGTCGCTGCCGGCCTCGTCGGACATCTTCAGCATGCCGACCGGGATGCAGCGAATCACGGAACCGGGAATCAGCGACAGCGGCAGGATCACCAGCGCGTCCAGCGGATCGCCGTCGCCGCCCAGCGTGCCCGGCACGTAGCCGTAGTTGCACGGGTAGCGCATCGGGGTGGACAGGATGCGGTCGACGAAGATCGCGCCGCTCTCCTTTTCCACTTCGTACTTGATCGGTTCGGCATCCTTGGGGATTTCGATGATGACGTTGATTTCGTGCGGCACGTCGCGGCCGGCGGGGACGAGATGCAGACCCATGGACTGTCCTTGAGAAGGTTGAGGGGAAACAGGATCTGCAAGGATACGCCAAAACTGCTGCGTCGCAGCAACGCGGGCCGGCGTGGATGGGTTCGGTCAGGCCGGACGCGGATATCCGTACGGGCGTTCGCGCAGCCACTTGGTGGCAATCCATTTCTCGCCGCGCTGCACCGGCAGGCCGGCATGCAGCGAGCTCTGATCGCCGCCTTCGTAGGCGAAGTACACGGCGGCGCCGCGACGGGCGGTGACGGTGAGGCCCAGTTCCGGGAAGGCGGTGCCGCCGCCTTGCAGCGGCGTGTTCAGATACATCACCACGCTGGCGATGCGCTGGCCACCCACCGCGGTGATCGCGTCGAAGCCGGGTTGTTGCGGATCGAACCAGTCGAAGTGCGGCTCGTATTCCTGGCCGGGCAGGTAATGCAGGATCTGCAGTCCTTCGCCGTGGCTGGCGGGAATATCCAGCAGCGCGGCCAGCCGCTGTTCGATCCGGCCGACCAGCGGCAGCTCGTTCAGCGCGAAGAACATTCCTTCGCTGGTGCGCCGCTGGTCGACCTGGTTGCTGCCATCGCCGGCCACCGTCAACGCGCGCTTCAGCCGGGGCTGCGCCAGCGCAATCAGTTCATCGCATTCCTGTGCGTCGAGGATGTTCTCCAGTACGCGCAGCGCCGGCGTCTCGACACTGAGCGAAACGCCGACGACATGTCCTTCGACATCGACTTCCGGCGCTTCCGGGTGCCTGGTGCGCAAGCCGCGCGGCGAAGCGCCCGTCGCCTGTGCATTCAGCGCCGCCAGCGACAGCTTGAGCACCTCGGCGACGATGCCGCGGCTCTGTCGCGGGTCATAGCCGTTGTCCTTCATCAGCCGCAACACTTCAGCCACACTGTGGCCGTCCCGCGTCGTGGTGAGAATCCAGTCGCGCAGTTCGGGGGTGATCGTGGTGCGTGGGTGCATGGGTGGTGCGGATTCCTGGTTGACCAGATGGAAAGCTTACTTCACGCATGGGCATCGGTACCGCGGGTGTTTCCCGAAATCATTCGCGCGTCGATCTCGTCCATGCAGGCGCCAAACAGCCTCATGGCGTCGCGCAGCTCGCTGGTCGACAGGCCGCAATAGCCAAGCAGCAGACCTTGCCGCGATGGTGGGTTCAGGTAGTGCGGCGCCATCGAATACATGCCCAGACCGCGCGAGCAGGCGAGTTCCAGCAGTGCCTCCGCCTGGGCCCTGTCGTAATCGCGGAACCACACGACCACATGCATGCCGGCCGGTGAATCGACGATCTCCACGCGCTCGCCGACATGTTGGTGCAAGCCGCGGATGAGTTCCTCCCGGCGGGTCTTGAGCTCCTTGCGAACCACGCGCAGGTGCCGCTCGAATCCGCCATGTTCCATGTAGTGGGCCAGAGCCGCCTGTTCGAAGCCGGGGCAGGAGAAATCATGGAGGAACTTGGCCGCGATGAAATCGTTCCGCAGCGCGACGGGGAGGACCATGTAGGCCAGCCGCAGGGTACCGAACAGGACTTTGGAGAAAGTCCCGACGTAGATCACCCGATCGGCCTGATCGAGTGCGCGCAAGGCAGCCAGCGGCTGGGCGTCATAGCGAAACTCGCCGTCGTAATCGTCTTCGAGAATCCAGCATTGGTGCGCGTCGGCATAGCGCAGAAGTTCAAGACGGCGTGCCAGCGACAGCACGGCACCGGTCGGGAACTGGTGCGATGGTGTCACGCAGATCAGCGAAGGTGCGGTGGCAGGCAATTCGCTGCAGATCAGTCCGTATTCATCGGTGCGCACGCCACAAATGCAAGCACCATGCGCGACCATTGCCTGATAGGCGCCGAAATAGTGCGGCTCCTCCAACACCACGCTGTCGCCCTCATTCAGCAGCACACGGGCGGCCAGCGAAAATGCCTGCTGGGCTCCGCTGACGATGACGACATTCTCGGGGAGTGCCTGCACGCCGCGTCGGCGGGCAAGGTAGTCGCACACCTGCTGGCGCAGCGCAGGGAGACCCTGGGCCGTCGCGCCGCTCGCCGGCACATAGGTCGCCGCCCAGGCCAGTTCGCGGGCCCAGGCATTGCTGAGCATGGGGTTGATGGCGGGCTCGCCGTAATTCATGTGATAACGCAATCCGCGGTGCAGCACGGCCATCCTGCGATCCTGTACCTGACGGGCGCGCTCCGCGTAGCGTGAAGGTGCACTGACCATCTGCACCGGTGCCTGCAAGGCGGCGCCTGGCTGCAGCGTGGTGACGTAACTTCCCGAACCTACACGGGCGTCGATGAAGCCTTCCGCGCGCAGCTGTTCATAGGCGGCCAGTACGGTCGTCCGCGAAAGTTCAAGCTCCTGGGCCAGGACACGCGTGGGCGGCAGACGCGAACCGGCAGCCATGCGGCCGTCGAGGATCGCCGCCTTCATGGCGCGTGCGAGCTGTGCGTAATGCGGGCCATGACCATCCAGTTCCAGAAACATGTCGAGCCTCCGATTGGCTCCTGCGAATTGGCTGAAATTGGCTATGGATGAAGGATGTCATACCACCTAGTCTGCCCGGGTCGGCGACATGCCCAGGCGCGCCCGAACTCCTGTGCCAGCCAGTTCAGGCTTGCCAACTTCGCCCGAACACGCATGAAGAAACCGATGCAACCAACTGTTTACTCCATCCGATCAGGAGGCCCGATGGGAAGTGCCAGACGTCTTGGTCGTGGTCTTTTCAGCATCGGCATGCTGGGCTTTGGCGTGCTCAGCTTCGCGTTCTCCGCTCCCGTCCTCGGACTGGAGCCGTTGCCTGACGGTCTGCCTGCGCACAAGTGGTGGACTTTTGTCATCGCCTTGTTGCTGGTGGTGTGCGGAGCGTGTGTCCTTGTCGATCGGCTCCGACCTCGTCGGTGGGCGATCGCCCTGGGTGGCCTGCTGACCCTCTGGTTGATCCTGCAGGTGCCCATCGTGGTCGTGCACCTCCACAGCGGAAGCAAGTGGACCCCGGCCCTGGAGTGCCTGGCCTTGTGCAGCGGGGCATGGATCCTGGTGCAGTCACTGTCGGTGAGCTCGGCCACCTGCATGCCATGGACCGCCCGACTCGACCGATTGGCAGACATTGGGCGCTATGGCTTCGGCATTTCCCTGCCGGCGTTTGGTGCGTTGCATTTCATCTACCGGGAATACGTCGCCAGCATCATTCCAGGCTGGATTCCCGGCTCGCCGGTGTTCTGGGTGTATTTCACCGGTTGTGCGCACATCGCCGCCGGGGTGGCCCTGTTGAGCGGGATACAGGCGCGCCTGGCCGCCGTGATGCTGGGCATCATGTTCGGGAGCTGGGTGCTCATCGTGCACATTCCGCGCGTGCTGGCGAGTCCCCATAGCCAGTCGGAGTGGACTAGCCTGTGCATTGCCATTGCCCTGACCGGAGGCGCATGGCTGATGGCCGGATACTTCGCTGCGATGGGCGGAAGTCGGGACGATCACCCGCAAGGCGAAGTCGCCCCTGCCTGATGCGGGTGGTGGAACTGCGCATCGGCGCCGGCGAACCGCGCCGGATGGGGTGCGCTGTCGTCTCGTCAACACGGCCGCACCGCGATCGCGCCACCGTTGTCACTCCCGCATTCGGAGTGGCCCGGCCTGCTTGTCCGGTGATCGCAATCGACAGGACAAATCCCCCGTGAGCGAGATTGTGCTCCGTGGGGCTTCACCAGGTGCCGCCATTTGCCCATGCGTGACTGCGCTCCGGCGATGCACTTGAGCGCGGAAACCAGCGTCTTCGAATCGGGAGGGAGGTCACAGGCCCATGCGGAAATCACGTTCTATCACCCTCTACCTGGCCATTGCCTTTGGTTTCGCATGGGCGTTCTGGCTGGTCGCCTGGCTCATCACCAGGAAATTCATCTCGCTTCCCTTGTTGCCGATGCTTTTCATCGGCTCATTCGGCCCATTGGTGGGTGCAGCCGCGACGACCTTTCATGATGGCGGCTTGCGGCGGATGGTCGACTTCTTCGCTCGCGCCCTCGACCCGCGGATGGGGTGGAGTGTCTTTCTGGTTGCGTTCTTCCTGATGCCGATACTGGCGATCATTGTCGAGTTGCTGCATGCGCGGTTCGCCGGTCAGGCACCGCAGTTCACCATGACCCTGGCGGGCTTTCCGCTCAGCTATCTGTTCCAGTTCGTACTGGGCGGCACCCTGGCAGAGGAGTATGGATGGGCCCTGCTGTCCGACAGGCTGGATGCCGTTGCCGTTCTGCCACTCCGGGCTTCCACCGCAATCCTGGGTTCGATCTGGGCGTTATGGCATCTGCCGCTTTTCTTCATCGTGACCAGGGGCGCCATACAAGGGTATACGCCGTTCCACATCTTCTTCGTTGTCACGGTCGCAATGCGCTTTCTGTTCGCCTGGGCCTATCACCATGGTGGCCGAAGCATACTGTCCAACATGCTCTTCCACACCGCAGCGAACATCGCCTACAGCGTCGCGGCGATAGCACCCGCACCCGCCGACCTCTCAACAGGTCGGCTTTGGATGTTCACGTTGCTCACCGTGGCCTCGGCCATTGTCCTGTGGCACGTGGCGCCGCCTCGAGCGGAGAGCGATGCCGCAGACCCGGGATGCTGCCCTTCGACAGATCGTTGATCCCGCCATGATGAAGGAGGCTGACGTTGGCGAATTCATTTGCCTTTAGGCGACCAGCCACCCGCCAAAAGGCCGGTGGCTGGTCGGGCTGGTTTCAGCCGTGTCGGCCATCAGTAGTCGTAGGTCACCGACAGACGCACGGTGCGCGGTGGCTGCCAGAAGATTCCCTGGCCATAGCTGTTGTTGATCGAGATCAGCGCCGGAGCCGGGGTCGTGCCGTCCGGAGCCAGGTAGTTGTTGAAGGCAGCTTCGCCGGCCGGCTGCGTCTGCACCGCCCTCTGCTGGTCCAGCGCATTGATGACGTCCAGGTGGAGACCCAGCCGGTGGTCGGCGAACGCCGGCATGTAGTGAACGCCGAGATTGACCTGCTCGGTCCACGGCGTGTGGCCGACGGAACCAGGTGGCAGGCGCATGCCATGACACCAGTGGTAGTTGCCGCTGCCGCCATTGTTGTACCCGGTCGGATCACCGACGCCGGCCGTGCCGTAATAGCCGAGGCATTCGTTCGGGGTACCGGACTGCGCCAGAAGCGTACCCGACACCAGCCATTCCGGCGTGATCTGGTAGGCGCCGCGGAAGCGGATCTGGTGTTTGCGAATGTTGCTCAGCTCGCCGTTCTGGCCATCCATGAGCTGCCATGAATCCCAGTCCTCGGTCTTGGAAACATCGCCCTGGCCGAAGTCGGAGCGCACCTGGCCTTCGGTGTTGCCGAAGCCCCTGCTGAAGGTGTAATCGACACGACCCATCCAGGTGCCGTCGAACGGGTGCTCCATGTACAGGTTCAGCGCGCCGATCTTGCGCTTGACGCCCTGGTTGAAGCCCCAGTCCTTCGTGCTCATCGGCACGATGACGTTGCCGCTGCCATCATTCCTGGTGACCAGCATGGTATTGGTCAGGCCCGGATTGATGAGGCGACAGTAAGACGCCCCGTAAAGCGAATTCGAGTAGTCGGCGGCATTCAGGCCCATGCTGGTCATCTTCGCGGCGATCTGGCCCGGCGAGCATTCGTCGTCAATGGCGGTCTTGAGGTCCCGCCAGGTCGCCTTGGCACCATAGATCCACTCGTCATTGAGCTTCTTGTCGAAGCCAACGATGAATTCGTCCACGTACTCCGGTTTCAGGTTGCGCGCCGTGACCTGCTGCGGGTCCTTCGGCAGACCGAACTCGCCATCTGGCGAGGTGACACCGCCGACCTGCGTCAGGCCAGTCGGTATGCCGTTCGGATCGATGCCGGTGTAGTTGTACGTCGTGACTTCATAGGTGGAGCGATTCGCCGCGCGCTCCGCGGCGTTGTCCGGCAGCGCGAGGTAGTAGCGGCCCATGTTGCCGTAGACCTTGAACGACGAGTCACCCATGACGTCCCAGCTTGCACCGATGCGCGGCTCCCACTGGTTCTTCTCGTCGACGAAAGCCTTGCCCAGGTCGTTGTAGTTGGTGAAGTGGTCGTTGCGGATGCCGATATCCAGCAACAGGTTGGGCGTAACCTGCCAGTCGTCCTGCAGGTAGAAGGCTTTCTGGGTCATCGTCATGCTGGTGGCCCACCCGATATTGCGCTTGCGCACGATATTGCCCGGATAGTAGCGCCAGTAGTAATTGATCGACGGATTGAATGGATTGGTCTGGTCGGGGCCCTGATGGCTGGCCTTGTAGCTCATGTTGTCGATGCCGACGGCGAGGTCATGATCACCCAGCTTGTAGTCGAAGTCGACGCGCAGGCCGTGGGTGGCGTTGGATGCCTGCGGCGAGGTCCAGTTGATGTTGGTCTGATCGTTGACGATGCCGTTTGACCCGGTCCCGGGCGGCAGAAAGGCCGGGTTCTGGTTGTCCGCACGGGAAATGAATGGCAGCGTGCTTTTGTTGGCGTAAACGACCGGGTCGTGGAAGTTGGCCTTGCCGTATTCGATGCTCAACGTAGCTGCATCGGTGATGTAGCTGGTGAAGTGGCCGATGTAGAACCGGGCGTTGTCCTTTGTCACGTCGTTGTTCGTGACGAAGGCGCCGGACTTCAGTGTGTCGGTGTCGAACGCATAGGTGGAACCCGCGCCAGTGGCGGAATGGTTGTCCAGCGCCGTCAGCTCGAGAATGTTGGTGTCCGTGATGTTCCAGTCCAGCTTGGCATAGACCTTCGAGTCCTTGTCCCGGTTGTACTGGACTTGTTGATTGGCCGCGAACTCGACATTGGTGGCATGAGTTCTGGTGGTCTCTGCTCCCAGGAACATGAACAACCTGTCCTTGATCAGCGGGCCGCCGAGATAGGCCGAGTAGATGGTCTGCCACTCCTTGTTGCCGTTGCGGTACTGGTTCAACGTCCCCGGCTTGCGCGCGTCCTCGATCTGATAGTGAGTCAGGCCGTCGAGACTATCGGGGTTGGCGATCGGCGCCGGAATCGCCGGGTGGCCGTAATGATTGTTGACCGGCGTTCCCTCGAGGAACCGCGGCTGCCAGGACACCTGGGCGCCGAAATGCCATTGGTTGGTGCCACGTTTTCCGATCTGGTTGAGCACGCCTCCGTCGGAGCGACCGTACTTTGCGTTGTAACCACCGGTCAGCGTCTCCTGCTGGTCGATCGCGCCATAGGGCAGCTGGAAACCACCGATATTCTTGTATGGCTCACCGGTGTTGTAGCCGTTCACGTAGTACGCATTCTCGGACACGCTCGAGCCGCCGAAGGAGACCGCATTGCCTTTGGCGAAGAATTGACTGCCGCCGACGGTACCCGGGGCGAGCAGCGCAATGGATTCGGCGTTGCGGCCAATCGGCAACCTGCGCAGGTCAGCTGACGTGATGACCGTGCTGGAGTTGACACTGGAGACATCGATTGATGGCAGTGCATTGGCCTGCACCGTCACGGCGCCCAGTGAGGTTGTTCCGGGTGCCGCGGAAGGAGCGGTGAACGCCACCGCGGCGCCAGCACCTGGCGACAGAGCGACATTCTGGCGCAAATCGATGACGGCACCATCTCGCTTGAGCGAGACCGTGTAGATCCCGACCGGCAAGTTGCTGATCTGATAGCGCCCCGAGCTGTCGACGGCGACTTCGCGCGTCAATCCCGACGAGTTAGTGGCGACGACGGTTTCGCCGGCGGCCGCCGGTGCCTGGCCAAAGATGGAGCCCGAAGTGGACTGTGCAACGGCGACACCGCCCAGGCTCATGTTGAGCGCCAGGACGAGCGCGGTGTGCCGCCACAAGGGACTGCGTTTTTTCTGGTGACTGCTCATGTGAAATGAATCTCCCCATTGCTGTTGAAGGCCCGGAGGCCGAGTGACGAAACTCGATCAATGCGACGAACGGCGAACCGAATGCGGCTTTCGGTGTGACCGGGTTTCAGGTGGTTTCGAGCCGGGATGCGCAACAGATCTGCTCACGCCGGATCGAATTGCGGAATGGCGGGCACGCGTCAGATCAAGCTCGTGCGCCCGCTGCGCAGCTGGGCGCCGAGCTTGCCGTGGAGGTTTATGAGGCGATCGACGACCTGCGGTTCGCTCGCGTCGCAGAGCAGGTCGTAGAGCTCGGCCACGATTTCCGCGCGTTGCTCTACATTCAACGAGCCGCCCACCAGGCATATGTAGGACTGAAGCAGTTTCAGGGTGGCAGCGAGGCGCTGGGCGTCGATGCCGGCGGGGCTGGACGTCGCGACGGGCGCGATCATGGTTGTGGGGGGCGATGGCGTGGGCTGGTTGAAAGTGCCGTCGCGGTGCTCATTGTTCTGCGGATGCATCGACCCTTCGCCGGCTATCAGCCATGGCAAGGAGACATTCAGTCCGCGCGCCAGCGCGACGCAGCGTGCGCGGGAGGGATCGCTGTGACCGTCGCGCCAGCTGCGCACCGAGCCCTCGGAGCAGCCGCAACGCCGGGCCAGCGCCGAGACCCCGCCTTCGCGTGCAATCAGCAAGCGCATGCGCATGGCCAGATCGCGTGCGTCGTCGGGGCCAGCCTCGGCATCCGCGCGCGGCTGGCGCAGCGTGGACGTCAGCACTGCTTGGGCAGGTGGCTGCTCGAGAAAGGCTTTGTCAACCGGCAGGCGCTCCGGGGGGAAACCCGGGGCATGGCGGTCACGTTCGAAACGTAACGGTTGCAGCGTCTCGATGCGGGGCGCCATCGTCGACATGCACGACTACTCCATGAGCAGGGAAGGGCAGCCTCGCCGGAGGTCTGGGGAAGTGAGTGATGTGTTCAGGCGAGACCGGGAAATGCGGCGATTCGTCAAGGTTTCGTTAGAGAAATCCCGGGTGAAAGTAGGCGTCCGCATTAACCCGATCAATGACCAATTCCCTCGAATCCGATAGAGCCAAATCCCGTGGGGTATTCCGGCGAAGATTGTGGATCGTCGGCACCGCGCGAGAAGGCTGCCGTCAGTCGGACTCGATCTTGAGCCGCCTCCAGGTGCGTCGGCCATGGCAAATCCTGGTCGCGTGCCCGTTGTCGCCTTGCCGACGATTGTCCGGATGGCTGGATGGCTGGCTGGATGATTTCCGGGGTCATCGACCCGAATCCGCGTCAGCCTGCTGTCCGGCGAGCTTCGGGTAGGGTCGGATGATTCGATCGCTGCCCACGACACCTGTGCTCGCCGGCGCCACCCCTTGCGAGTGATGCCGGAAGGTTGGAAACACGGATTCGAAAATCGTTGCGAAACCCGGGCTGTCTACTGCGAAACACGGGCACGTGCTGGTTCGCCAGAAGGCCAACTGGCAGGATCAATTCGTCGTTGTCCCGGCACAGGCACGAATGAGCGATGGCTGCAGTGGAATGTCTGTGACAGCAGGTCCAGAGGGTGCCGATGGCCGTGCAGATCGGGTGGCTTGAAGTGCGCGATGAATCGCGCAGGATCCTGCGGATGCGCAGGATCACTTGGGCACTGATCCCAGCGGGTATCGCCTGCGTTCCAAGGCATGGGTCGGCGGCGCTGGAACTGAAAAGTCAGCGCCCGAAGGCTGAAGGAGATGCGCGCGCTGTCCGCCGCACGGGCGAGGCAGCGCAACACACGAACGACAGGCAGCGTCCGCCTACTTCAACTGATCCCACAGGAAGTCGTACGCCATCGCATGCATGTGCGCGGATTGCTGGTTGTCTGCGCCGGCACCGTGGCCACCTTCGAGGTTCTCGTAGAACCACACGTTCGGGTGGCCTTGCGCCTGCATCTTCGCGGCCATCTTGCGTGCCTGCACGGGACCCACGCGGTCGTCGCTGGTGGCGGTGTAGAACAGCACCGGCGGGTAACGGCCGTCCTTCTTCACGTTCTGGTACGGCGAGAAGGTCTTGATGAAGTTCCAGTCGGCGCCATCGGGGTTGCCGTACTCGGCCATCCACGAGGCGCCCGCCGACAGGTGGATGTAGCGCTTCATGTCCAGCAGCGGCACCTCGCAGGCGATCGCGCCGAACAGTTGCGGATACATCGTCAGCATGTTGCCCATCAGCAGGCCGCCGTTGCTGCCGCCTTCGGCACCGAGATGCTTCGGCGAGGTCACCTTGCGCTTGATCAGGTCTTCGGCCACCGCGGCGAAGTCCTCGTAGGCGCGCGGGCGGTTGGCCTTCAGTGCGGCCTGGTGCCATTGCGGGCCGTATTCGCCGCCGCCGCGGATGTTGGCGATCACGTAGACGCCGCCGCGTTCCAGCCAGGCGCGGCCGACGCTGCCGCTGTATTGCGGTTGCAGCGAGATCTCGAAGCCGCCGTAGCCATACAGCAGGGTGCGGTTGGAACCATCGAGCTCGAGACCCTTCGGCGCGATCTCGAAGTAGGGCACACGGGTGCCATCCTTCGACTGCACGAAATGCTGGCTGACGCTGAACTTGTCCGCATCGAAGAACGCCGGTGCCTGCTTGATCGTCTCGGCCGGCGCGCTGTCGAGCACACCGCGTTGCAGCGATGACGGGGCAAGGAAACCGGTGACGTCGAGCCAGTATTCGTCGCTGTGATCGGGGTCGGTGTCGACCACGCTGATCGAACTCATTGCCGGTGCGCCGGGCATCGCCTCGCGCTTCCAGTCGCCGTCGGGGGTTGCCATCAACGGCGGCGTCAGCACGTCCAGCCGGCTCTTGACGTCGTCCAGCAGGTTGAGGATCAAGTGATGCCGCGTCCACGCGTAAGAGTCGAGCGAGGTGTGCGCGTCCGGCTGGAACAACACGGTGAATGCGCGCTTGCCGGCCATGAAGCGATCGAACTGCGTGGCCAGCAACGCGCCGGCGGGGTAGGTCGTGCCGTCCACCGTCCATGGCGAGCGCGTGCGTACCAGCAGCCATTCCAGATGGGCGCTGGCTTCGGCGTCATCGGGTACTTCGACGCGGGCCAGGCTGCCGCCGATGCGCTGGTACATTTCGCTGTGGAAGAAGTCCCTGGCGATGGACACGAAGTCGCGCTCGTAGCCCGGCGTGCGGTCGTGGTACGCGCTGACAGCAAGATCGGTGGGCTTGCCTTCGTACACGGTGGTGGCCTTGGCCAACGGTGTGCCGCGATGCCATTGCTTGACGATCCGCGGATAGCTCGATTCGGTCATCGAGCCGGGTCCGAAATCGGTGCCGACGTAAACCGTGTCCTGGTCGATCCAGCCGATTTGCGTCTTGGCCACCGGCAGCTCGAATCCGTTCTTCACGAAGCGCTTGTGCGGAATGTCGAATTCGCGCACCGCGATGGCGTCGCCACCGTCCGGTGACAACGACACCAGGCAGCGCTCGAACGCGGGTTTCATGCATTGCACGCCCTTGAACACCCAGCGCTTGTTCTCGGCCTTGTTCAGCGCGTCGATGTCCAGCAGCACTTCCCACGCCGGTGCGGCCTTGCGGTATTCGGCCAGCGTGGTGCGCCGCCAGATACCGCGCGGGTGGGTCTTGTCGCGCCAGAAGTTGTACAGGTGGTTGCCCATCCGGCTGACGTAGGGGATGCGCGCGTCGGAATCGAGCACCTCGAGAATGCCGTCGCGGGTGCGCGCGAACTCGTCGTTGTCGACGAACTGGCGCGCACTCGCCGCGTTCTGCTGCCTGACCCAATCCAGCGCGCGGGCGCCGTGGATGTCCTCGAGCCACAGGAACGGATCGTCGCTGCTGCTGGAGTCCGCGGCCGAGCCGGCGGCTTGCTTGTCTTGCTGGGCGATGGCGTCATTCATGCCCGTCAGTGTGACGCCTAGCGCCAGCATCAACCAGAGTGATTTCATGGTGTCGCTCCCATGTCGTTGAACTTGTCGTTGCGTGATGCGAGGACTGTCGCACAGCTGGCGCGGATGAAATTACCAGCTACCGCCACCATCCCGCCGCTGGAACCTTCGCCCGAGCCGGAACGGGAACCGGGTGTGACCGAGGCGGCGAGCAGGGTCAGCAGGCAGCAGGCGTGGAACAGGCGCACGGATAGCTCCCGGTCAGCAGGCCAACGAGTCAGTTCAGCACCACCGCCACCAGCGGCCGCGCATCGTCGTCGGCGGCAAAGAATTTGGCCGTCTGGAACTTCGGCGCGCGGGCGACCAGCAGGTCGGGAAAGCGTTGCAGGTGCGTGTTGAACTGGCGTACCGAGCCGTTGTAGAAGCGCCGCGCGTGCTGGATCGCGTCTTCGACATCGACCAGTTCGCGCGACAGCTGCAGGAAGTTGCTGCTCGCCTTGAGCTCGGGATAGGCCTCGCCCAGCGCAATCAGGCGAGTCACATCCTGGCCCAGCACGGTTTCAGCCGCGCCGCGCGAGGCCGCGCCATGACTGGTCCGGGCGGCGCTCCGCTCGGCGGCGAGCCGGGCCAGCAGATCGCCTTCGTGGGTGGCATACCCGCGCACGGATTCGGCCAGCACGGGTACCAGGTCGTGGCGACGCTGCAGCTGGACGTCCACGTCGCTCCACGCGGTGTGCACCTGGTTGCGGTCGCGCACCAGCCGGTTGAACATCCAGCCGACGTTGATGGCCAGCGCCAGCAGGGCAAGAGTGGCGATCATCGTATGCAAACCCCTGGCGGCGCAGGCGCAACGCAAGCGCTGCGGGCGAGAACTCTCGGCGTGATGGTGGTTCCCCTGTACCGGCGCATCTTGTCACTGTTCGGATGGCGGAGCAAAAAAAGAGGCGGCGGTCCGGATGGTCCGGGCCGCCGCCCATGGTGAGCGGTCAACTTCGACGCGGTCCCCTGCCGGAAGCCGTGTCGTACCGCGCCGTTACAGCAGCGGAATCAGCAGCAGGGCGACGATGTTGATGATCTTGATCAGGGGGTTCACCGCCGGGCCGGCGGTGTCCTTGTACGGGTCGCCCACGGTGTCGCCGGTGACGGCGGCCTTGTGTGCTTCCGAACCCTTGCCGCCGTGATGGCCGTCCTCGATGTACTTCTTCGCGTTGTCCCACGCGCCACCGCCGGTGGTCATCGAGATCGCCACGAACAGGCCGGTGACGATGGTGCCGATCAACACGCCGCCCAGTGCCTGCGCGCCCGCCTCGGGACCGCCCAGCCACTTGAAGCCGAAGATCACCAGCACCGGCACCAGCACCGGCAGCAGCGACGGCACGATCATTTCGCGGATCGCCGACTTGGTCAGCATGTCCACCGCGCGCGAGTATTCCGGCTTGGCGGTGCCGGCCATGATGCCCGGGATGTCGCGGAACTGGCGGCGCACCTCGACCACCACCGCGCCGGCGGCACGTCCTACCGCCTCCATCGCCATCGCGCCGAACAAGTACGGAATCAGGCCGCCGATCAGCAGGCCGATGATCACGTAGTGGTTCGACAGGTCGAAGCTCACCACGGAGCCGCCGAAGTGCTGGCTGAGGTTGTGCGTGTAGTCGGCGAACAGCACCAGCGCCGCCAGCGCCGCCGAGCCGATCGCGTAACCCTTGGTCACCGCCTTGGTGGTGTTGCCGACCGCATCGAGCGGGTCGGTGACGCCGCGCACTTCCGGCGGCAGATCGGCCATCTCGGCGATGCCGCCGGCGTTGTCGGTGATCGGACCGTAGGCATCCAGCGCGACGATCATGCCGGCCATCGACAGCATCGCGGTCGCCGCGATCGCGATGCCGTACAGGCCGCCCAGGGCAAACGCACTCCAGATCGCCGCGCATACCGCGAGCACCGGCCAGGCGGTGGACTTCATCGACACGCCGAGGCCGGCGATGATGTTGGTGCCGTGGCCGGTGGTGGAAGCCGCCGCGATGTGCTGCACCGGCTTGTATTGCGTGCCGGTGTAGTACTCGGTGATCCACACGATGGCACCGGTCAGGCCAAGACCGATCAGGGTGCAGCCCCACAGGCTCGTCGCGCCGTGGCTGAAGTCCGGCATCAACTGCATGGTGATCGGATAGAACGCGGCGGCGGCGAGGATCGCCGAGACGATCACGCCCTTGTACAGCGCGCCCATGATCGAGCCGCCCTGTTTGACCTTGACGAACAGCGTGCCGATGATCGAGGCGATGATCGACACCCCGCCCAGCAGCAGTGGATACAGCACGGCATTGGCGCCCACTTCGCTGACCATCAGGCTGCCCAGCAGCATGGTGGCGATCACCGTCACTGCGTAGGTTTCGAACAGGTCGGCCGCCATGCCGGCGCAGTCGCCCACGTTGTCGCCCACGTTGTCGGCGATTACCGCCGGGTTGCGCGGGTCGTCCTCGGGAATACCGGCCTCGACCTTGCCGACCAGGTCGGCGCCCACGTCGGCGCCCTTGGTGAAGATGCCGCCGCCCAGGCGCGCGAAGATCGAGATCAGCGAGCTGCCGAAGGCGAAGCCGACCAGCGCGTGCAACGCCGGTTCACCGGTGATGCCCATGCGGTTGAGCAGCAGCCAGTAGCCGGCCACGCCGAGCAGGGCCAGCCCGACCACCAGCATGCCGGTGATCGCGCCGCCGCGGAAGGCGACATCCATCGCCTTGCCGAGGCCGCCACGGGCCGCCTCGGCGGTGCGCACGTTCGCCTGTACCGAGACGTTCATGCCGATATAACCGGCGGCGCCGGACAGCAGCGCGCCGAGCAGGAATCCGATCGCGGTCGGCCAGCTGAGAAAGAAACCGATCAACAGCAGCAGCACCGCGCCGACCAGGCCGATGGTGGTGTACTGGCGATTGAGATAGGCGCGGGCGCCTTCCTGGATCGCCGCGGCGATTTCCTGCATCCGTTGGTTGCCCGGCGATTGCGCCAGGATCCAGCGCGCCGAAAGCGCACCATACAAAACCGCCACCACCGCACACGCAACGACGATCCACCAGCCATACTGCTGCAGCATCGGAGCCTCCCCATGGGTTGTAAGTGGCCGTCCGGAACGGGCGGTCAGTGGGGAGTATAGGCAGACGATCCGGCGCAGGCTGTTGTGCGGCGCAGCGCCATCCCCGAAAAGAAAAGGGCCACGTGCGGTACGTGGCCCTTGCTTCGTTCAACCCGTCGCGGAGCTAACGCAGCGCGATATCCAGGATGATGCCGGTGGCGACGGCGACCAGCAGGTAGTCGTTGTTGGCGCGCACCCAGTGATAGCCGCGCGGCGGATGGCGCAGCCGGTAGTAGTCGTAGTTGCGCACGACATAGGTGGGGCCGTAATAGCGATGGCCGCGCTCCCAGCGATGCGGGTGGCCGTAGTAGCGTGGGCCGGCGTAGCCATGACTGCGGACATGGCGCCAGTCATCGTGGCGACGGTAGTCGCGGCGGCTGTCGTGGCGACGATGGTCCTGGCGCCACTCGTCATGGCGCCGATTTTCATGATGACGGTCATGGCCCCGGTCATGGTCCCCGGGAGCTGGGCCGGCCACGGCGAAACTGCCGGTGGTGATCAGGGCAACCGCGACAAGCAGGCGGGCGAAGATTTTCATCTGCGGGGCTCCTTCCCTCGGCATGTGGCCGCGACAATGCGGCTTTCGACCGGGGCAGGGGCATCGTAGGAAGTTGCGGCTGAACGCAACCCGATCCCGCGGGAGCGATTTCAGCTGCTGCTCAGCATCGCAACAGCCGTCATCGTCCTGCGGATTCAGCGCTGGAACGTGGCCAGCTTCTTCGGCACCAGAGCGTTCTTCAATGTCACGTAACGCGGCAGCCCGTCCTTGCCATAGGGCAGCTGTGCCTCGCCACGGATCAGCGGGGCCAGATAGCGCCGCGCCGCGGCGGTGATGCCGAAGCCATCGCGAGTGATGAAATGCTTCGGCATCTTCTTTTCGCGGTTGGCGATCTTCGCCAGCGGAGCCGCTTCGATCTTCCAGCGATAAGGCGCGTCGGCGCTGCGCACGATCACCGGCATCACCGCGTTCATCCCGGCCAGTGCGTACTCCACCGCGGCCTTGCCCACGGCGTAGGCCTGCTCGGCATCGACTTTCGACGCGGCATGGCGCGCCGAGCGCTGCAGGTAGTCCGGCAGCGCCCAATGGTATTTGTAGCCAAGCTGCTCCTTCACCAGCGCGGCCAGTACCGGCGCCACGCCACCCAGTTGCGCGTGGCCGAAGGCATCGCGGGTGCCCGCTTCGGCGAGGAATTGGCCGGCGGTGTTGCGCACGCCTTCGGAGGCGACCACGGTGCACCAGCCGACCCGCTCGACCGTGGCCTTCACTTTCGCCAGGAAAGCCGCTTCGTCGAAGGTGTTCTCCGGGAACAGGATGATGTGCGGTGGCGCATCGGCGCCCTCGCCGGCCAGCCCGGCGGCGGCGGCGATCCAGCCGGCATGACGACCCATCACCTCAAGAATGAACACCTTGGTCGAGGTCTCGGCCATCGAGGCCACGTCCAGGCTGGCCTCCAGCGTGGAAATGGCGGTGTATTTCGCCACCGAGCCGAAGCCGGGGCAGCAGTCGGTGACCGCCAGATCGTTGTCGACGGTCTTCGGCACGCCGATGCAGCGGATGTCGTAGCCGAGCGTCTTGCCGATCTGCGACAACTTGAGCGCGGTATCGGCGGAGTCGTTGCCACCGTTGTAGAGGAACCAGCGGATGTCATGGGCGCGGAACACCTCGATCAACCGCTCGTATTCGGCGCGGTTGTCTTCCAGCGACTTCAGCTTGTAGCGGCACGAGCCAAACGCGCCGCCCGGCGTGTGGCGCAGCGCCGCGATCGCCGCGGTGGTTTCCTTCGAGGTGTCGATCAACTCCTCGCGCAGCGCGCCGAGAATGCCGTTGCGCGCGGCGTAGACCTGCACGCCCTTGCGCCGGGCCGCTTCGATCACGCCGGCGGCAGTGGCGTTGATCACCGCGGTGACGCCGCCGGACTGGGCGTACAGGAGATTGCCGGTGGGGACGGATGAACGGCGACTCGGGCTCATGGGTTCCTCGATACGGGCAGTGGAGCGGTGCGGATGGTCGATGACAAATGTTTTGAGCGACAGTGACTTGTGCGCACAAGCGGGTTGCCGCCGTTTGACGGCATGGGGTGCAGCGGCTAATTTGGCGCACACTATCCGGGATATCGGACGGACTGCGGCAGTGTGCGGCAGTGCGTCGAACTTGTGGAGCATTATGCGACTCGTCCTACTTGGTGCGCCCGGTTCGGGCAAAGGTACGCAGGCAGCCCGACTGAAGACGGCGCTGGGCGTACCGCATATCTCGACCGGCGACATGTTGCGCGCCGCGGTGGCCGCGGGCACCGCGATGGGGCTCAAGGCCAAGGCGGTGATGGACGCCGGCCAGCTGGTTTCCGACGACATCCTGCTTGGCATGCTGGAAGAGCGGCTGGCCCAGGCCGACGCGAAGGCCGGTTTCATTCTCGACGGTTACCCGCGCAACCTGGCCCAGGCCGATGCGCTCGATCACCTGCTGGCCAAACTGGGTCAGCCGCTGGACGCGGTGGTCAAGCTGGACGTGCCGAACGAGGCGATCATCGGTCGCTGCGAGATCCGCTTCAAGGCGGAGGGCCGCGCCGACGACAATCCCGATACGGTGCGCAAGCGTCTGGCGATCTACGCCGAGCAGACCGCGCCGGTTGCCGATTTCTACGCCAGCCGCGGCAAGCTGCAGGTGGTCGATGGCGTCGGCGAACTGGGCGAAGTCACCGCGCGCGTTCAGCAGGCCCTGCACCACGAGCCCGCTGCGGCGAACGGCTGAGCAGCTTCCGCTCCGGTGGAGCGGATCACGGAATCGCCCGCCATGCGCCTGCACATCCTCGGTATCTGCGGCACCTTCATGGGTGGAGTGGCTGCGCTTGCGCGCGAGCTAGGCCATGCGGTCGAAGGCTCCGACGCCAACGTCTATCCGCCGATGAGCACCCAGCTCGAAGCGCTCGGCATCGGCTTGATGAGCGGCTACAGCGCGGCGCACCTGCAGCCGGCGCCGGATCTGGTGGTGGTCGGCAACGCGATGACCCGCGGCAATCCCGCTGTCGAGTACATGCTCGATGCGCAACTGCGCTATGTCTCCGGGCCGCAATGGCTGGGCGAGACGGTGCTGGCCGGGCGCGAAGTGCTGGCCGTGGCCGGCACCCATGGCAAGACCACCACGACCAGTCTGCTGGCGCACTTGCTGGAAAGTGCGGGGATGGCACCGGGATTTCTGGTCGGTGGCGTGCCGGGCAATTTCGGCGTGTCGGCACGGCTGGGCGGTTCGCCCCGAATCCCGAATCCGGAATCCCGAATCCCGTTTGTCATTGAAGCGGACGAATACGACACCGCGTTCTTCGACAAGCGCTCGAAGTTCGTGCATTACCGGCCGCGCATCGCGATCCTCAACAACCTCGAATACGACCACGCGGATATTTTTCCCGACGTCAAAGCGATCCAGCGCCAGTTCCATCATCTGGTGCGCACCGTGCCCGGCAATGGCCGGCTGATCGTCAACGCGCACGACGCGCGCCTTGCCGAGGTGCTGGCGATGGGCTGCTGGACGCCGGTGGAAACCTTCGGCATCGGCTGCGGCGACTGGCAAGCCAGCCTGACCGAGGCGGATGGTTCCGCGTTTGTGGTGCATCACCGCGGCGAACGGCTGGGCGAAGTGCGCTGGACCCTGCTCGGCAACCACAGCGTGATGAATGCGCTGGCCGCACTGGCGGCCGCAGCGGCCGCCGGCGCCGATCCGAGAACCTTGTTGCCGGCGTTCGCCAGCTTCGAAAGCGTCAAACGCCGGATGGAACTGGTCGGCGAGGTGAATGGCATACGCGTCTACGACGACTTTGCCCATCACCCCACCGCGATCGCCACCACCCTGGCCGGCCTGCGTGCCAGCGTCGGCGCAAGCCGCATCCTGGTGGCGCTGGAACCGCGCTCCAACTCGATGCGCCAGGGCGCGCACGCCGAAGCACTGGCGCCGTCGCTGGCCGATGCCGACGCCGTCGTCTTCCTGCATCGGGCGGAACTCCCCTGGGACGCCGGCCAGGTCACCGCCGCGCTCGGTGGAAGGGGCACCACCGCGCCCACCGTCGATGCGTTGATTGCCAGCCTGCGCGGGCAGGCACGACCGGGCGACCAGGTCGTGTTCATGTCCAACGGCGGCTTCGAGGCGGCGCCGCGCCGGTTCGTGGAAAGCCTGCGCCGGGCTTGAGCGGGGGAGGGTGGCGGTGACCCGCTGCGCCGCAGTGGCTACACTCGCCGCATGGTCGTCAAGTCACTGTCACCACTGATCGAGTTGCCGCTGTTCCCGTTGGCCTCCGTGCTGTTCCCCGGCGGGCAACTGCAACTGCGCATCTTCGAGCCACGCTACATCGACCTGGTGCGCGAGTGCACGCGCTACGGCACCGGCTTTGGCGTCTGCCTGATCCTGCAGGGGCACGAGGCGGGCACGCCGGCGGTACCCGCGGCAATCGGCACGATGGCGCGCATCCGCGACTTTCATGCCGACGAAAGTGGCCTGCTCGGCATCGTGGCTACCGGGGAACAGCGCTTCCGCGTTGCACGCAGTCGCGCCCGGTCCGACGGATTGCTTCGCGGCGAAGTGGAACTCTGGCCGGACGAACCGGCGCTGCCGGTGCCGGTGGAGTTTGCGCTGCTGCAGAGCATTCTCGAACGATTGATCGAAACCATGGCGCCGCACTGGCACGATGCGCCACGCAGCCATTACGACGATGCCAGCTGGGTCGGCCTGCGCCTGGCGGAATTGCTGCCGCTGGACGCCGCCGAGCAGCAAGGCATGCTGGAGCTGACCGACCCCTTGCTGCGTCTGGCCGAGTTGCGCGACATCCTGCCGCGTTTCCAGAAGGCCTAGGCCGCCAGCCGCTAGACTGTGCGGCGGTACATCCTTCTTCTGCGGAGTCGACGCTCATGGGTACGCTGGCCGGCAAGACCTTGTTCATCACCGGTGCGTCGCGCGGCATCGGTCTGGCGATCGCGCTGCGCGCTGCGCGCGATGGCGCCAACATCGTGATCGCGGCGAAAAGCGCGGTGGCCAACCCGAAACTGCCGGGCACCATCCACAGCGCGGCGGCGGAAGTCGAGGCGGCCGGCGGCAGGGCGCTGGCGCTGCAGGTGGATATTCGCGAAGAAGATCAGGTGGTCGCGGCCGCGGCGCGTGCCGCGGAGCATTTTGGCGGCATCGATATCGTGGTGAACAATGCCAGCGCGATCTGGCTGGCCGGTACCGCCGAGACTCCCATGAAGCGGTTCGACCTGATGCAGCAGGTGAACACCCGCGGCACCTTCCTGGTGACCCGCAGCTGCCTGCCGTACCTCAAGCAGGCAGCCAATCCGCATGTGCTGATGCTGTCACCGCCACCCAACCTCGATCCGAAATGGTTCGCGCCGCATACCGCCTACACCATCGCCAAGTACGGCATGAGCCTGTGCGTGTTGGGCATGAGCCCCGAGTTCGCCCCGATGGGCATCGCGGTGAATGCCCTGTGGCCGCGCACCGTGATCGCGACGGCGGCCATCGGCATGATCGATGGCGTGAAGGTCGAACACTGCCGCAAGCCCGAAATCGTCGCCGACGCGGCCCACTTCATGCTGACCCGCCCCGCGGCGGGCTACACCGGCCATTTCGCGATCGACGAGGATATCCTGCGCGAGGCGGGAGTCAGCGACTTCTCCGGCTATGCCGTCCAGCCCGGTTCGCCCCTGCTGCCCGACCTGTTCCTGGACTGATCCTGCGCTTGTCGCGCATGGCGTACCGCCCCCGACGGGGCTACCCGGATACTTCGTCACACGGGCACTGCCGAGGGCGGTGCGGGCATGGCGGAAAACGGCCTTGCGCCTTAACAACTGCGGCTTGAGCGCAGGTATATGCTGGAGGCGCATCACACATCCAGTTGGGGCCTCGCGCAAGGCGACGGCGGCTCCCCCGGGGGGCGGCCACCTGCCCAGGGGCGCGGTATGGATCTGCAATGGTGACCATGTGACGGGCACGGGAGCAGGGGCAATGACCATGAGGGTGGGTCGAACGTCAAGGCGATGCGTGGTCTGGTTTGGCCAGCCCACCGACGGCGAACGCGCCTGTCTGGCGGAGGCTGGTTGGCGCCTGCGCATCGGCGATGCCCGGATGCACGACGGCGTCGGCATGCGTCGCGGTGACACGGTGGTGGCGCTGGCTGACCTGCGTTGCGACACCACGGCCACCGCGCACGCGATGGCACGGCTGATGGCCGATCACCCCGGGTTGCCGTGGATCGCGCTGATCTCGCAGCAGACCGCTGCCGACACGCGGGAAGTGGAGGATGTCCTGCGGGCGAGTGCGGAATTCGTCACCTCACCGGTCGACATGGCGCGCCTGCTCGCCAGCCTCGAGACCCTTGGTGATGCCAGGGCGCCTGTCGTGGACATGACGGATATGCCGGGCATGGTGGGGGCACAGAGTTCGGTGATGCGCGCCACGGTGCTCAGCTTGCGCAAATATGCGGCAGTGGACCTGCCGGTGCTGATCACCGGCGAGACCGGCAGCGGCAAGGAGGTGGCGGCGCGTGCCCTGCACAGCCTGTCGACGCGCCGCGAGCGCCCGTTTGTCGCGATCAACTGCGGCTCGTTGCCGATGAATCTGGTGCAGTCCGAATTGTTCGGACACGAGCGCGGCGCGTTCACCGGGGCCAGCGCGCGGCGAATCGGCCACTTCGAGGCCGCTGCCGGGGGCACCATCTTCCTCGACGAAATCGGCGATCTGCCGCTCGATGCGCAGACCAGTCTGCTGCGCATCCTGCAGGAAGGCACCTTGCAGCGGGTGGGCTCGAGTCATTCGATCGAGGTGGACGTTCGCGTGCTGGCCGCTACGCATGTCGACCTGGAAGATGCGGTGGCCCAAGGCCGTTTCCGCGACGATCTCTATTATCGACTCAACGTTCTGCGCTTGCGCATGCCGGCGCTGCGTGAGCGCGAAGGTGACATCGAACTGCTCGCGCAAAGCTTCCTCGATACGTTCCGGCAGCGGCATCACAGTTGCGCACGCACCTTTGGCCGGGGCGCACGTCAGGCCCTGCGCGAATTCGGCTGGCCTGGCAATGTGCGCGAGTTGCTCAATCGCGTACAGCGCGCCGCCGTGGTGGCCGAAGGCCATCTCATCAGCGCGGCCGACCTTGATCTTGCCGAACCGCAGCCCGCTCGCAGCGCAGTACCCAGCCTCGACGTGAGTCGCGAGTCGGCCGAACGCGAGGCGCTGCTGCGCAGCCTGCACGAAAGCCGTTGCAACATCAGCGAGTGCGCGCGCCGGCTTCACGTGTCCCGCGTCACCGTCTACCGGCTGCTGAAGAAGCATGCGCTGGAACTGGAGGACTTGCGCAACCATTCGGCGGCGCCTTTCGCGGGCAGCGCCGCGAGCGCGCCGCACGGTCGGCATGGCCGCAGCGCGCCAGCGACTCAGAACATGTAGGGGATCTTGAAGGTGAGGCTGAAGTCCGGTGCGTCCGGTGTCAGCCCGATCCCGAGCATCGTCACCAGGGTAGTGTGCTGGCTCATCGCATAGGTCACGCCCAGATTGAAGGTGGCCGCATTCGCATCGCTGCCGATCACCTTGGTCCACGGCATGCCGGTGTAGCGCAGCGAGGCCTTGGCGCTCAGCTTGTCGCTGAAAGACATGCTCATGCTGGTGCGCTCGTTGAACGCGAACGCCACGCCCGCACCCACGTAATAGGATTCTCCGAGCTTCACTTCGCCGGGATTGCGCGTCTGCGGATCGGTGTCGATGTCGCCGAATCGGCGCGGGAACGAGTGGATGTAACCGATGTTCGCGAACACGATGGCCGGGTCCATCGTCTTGATGGCCGACAGGCCGATATTGCTCTGCCACACGCCATTGCCGGTGGGCTGCTTGGCTGGAACGGCAAAGCGGATGTACTGGTCGTTGCCGCGGTCCAGCACGTTCCAGTCAATGCCGTAAGGTGCCCGCCCGGTCGGCGCGGTGACGCCGAAGGTGAGTACGGTGTCGGGCCGGCTCGCCGTTTCCGCAAATAGCTTGTAGTTCGCGCTGAGGGTGGCGTCACCGATGCCGGCGCCACGGGTCTGCTCTTCGGCAATCGCCGCCGCCGAGCCGCCGGCGCCACCTTTTTGATAGACCGTCTTCCGGCCCAGGTAGGGAACGTCCAGATTCAGCGTAAGCCGGGGGCTGACGCCGTAGCGCGCGGCGAGATTGTAGGTGAGCGAATCGGACTCGACATTCTGGATGGCAATGTTGCCCAGGAAGATCGCGTCCAGCGCGAGGAAGCCGTTGAGGGTGAGCTGCTTGCGATCGTAGCGGCTGTAGCTGAGACTGCTTTCCAGGGTGAACTTGCGGTCGAACACCGCGTTCTGTTGCAGCAGGGCGTCCTTGATGCTCCGTGACGGAGCCTGTTGCTGCGCACTCTGCGCCTCGGCGAGCGTTCCCGCCGTACCGCCCTGGCTGGCGGCGCCGGGTGCCTGGGATGGGGCCGGGGCGGTCGCTTGTTGCTGCGGTGACTCGGCCCGCGCTGTCGGCAACTCCGTCATGCCGGCCTTGCCGGTCAGGCGGGATTGCAGCGCCTGTACCTGCACGTCGAGCTCGCGCAGTCGCCGCACCTCTTGCGCATAGCTGCTCTTGAGCGTCTGCAACTGTTCCATCAAGGCCTTGACGTCGGCCTGGTCCTTTTCGCTGGCCGGCTCCTGCGCTGCGGCCGTGGTGGAAGCCAGAAGCAGGGCGAGAGCCACGCATGTGGCGAGTGTTGTCCTGTGCATGATCGTGATTCCCTGTGGTTGAGAACGCGCCGGGCGGTGGCGACTTCTCAAGGACCGCCGATGCCGCGGGCGAGGTTGATCGCCTGCGCCACGCTCTGGCTGAGTTGCACGTTGCTGGTCAGCGATTGACGGATGAGATCGATTTCCATCATGTTGCTTGCCGACTGATTGTCGGCGGCGAGCTGCACGCTCTGTCCGAGGCTGCCGTTGCGAATCCACTGCTGCACCGAGCCGAGTCCGTTGATGCCAAGCTGGATGCTGGCGTTCTGGCCGTCGAACACGGCGCTTGCGCTGGCCCCGTCCTGGCGGGTGCTGGCGCCACCCTGCGACGCCCCGCCGGCACTGGCCGGTGCGCTGTTGCCGTCATGCAGGTTGAGCCGGACGACGTTGTTGGCCAGATTGTCGTCACCGGCCACCTGCACGCTCTGCACCACACCGGCGACATTGGCCAGGCCACTGCCATCAATGCGGCGGATGGTGGTGTCCGGGCTGACCGGCATCGGGATGATGGTGTCCGCTCGCGTGATGCTTACGCTGGGCTGAAAGCTCACCACGGGCTGCGGGTGCTTTCCGCTGAAGTCCATGCTGATGGCCATCGTTCCCTGCAAGGTCTGGCCGTTGCTGGCCTGCCAGGTCGAAATCATCCGCACCCCGAACCAGGCGACCGCGTTGTTGCCGACGGTATAGCGGCCGCGCAAGGTATTGAGTTCAGGGTCGTTGATGGCCTGAAGGCCGGTGCCCGGCCGACTTGTCGACGTGGGCTCGGCGGCTGCGGCATACATGGGCGTCAACGCGATTCCCAAGCCAAGTGCCGCAAGTGGAAGCATGACGAGTTTCATGGTGAGGCCTCTGCAAAAGGTGGGCTAGAACAGGTCGGCATGGGTGAATCCGAAGTCGATCAGTTCCGCATCGGTGATCGGTCCCTGCCGCGCGAACAACGCGCGGGCACTGGGTTGTCGGGTCGGTTGCAGCAGCGCCGTGTTGCGGTCGAAGTCGTTGCCGATCACCACGAAGATTGCCCGTGACGGCCACGTCTTGACGAAGTCGGTTACGCTCATCTGACGATTGCCGAGCATCGGATCGGCCAGTTCCACCGTGTCGCCGCGGACCTGCTTGAGCACCACGAAGTGGCGGAATCCGCGAATGTCCATCAACACCAGGCCCGGCACGCGCAAGCTGCGCAGGCGTGCTTCGTCGACCCGATAGCCGCGTCCACGCATGCCCAGTGATTCCACGTAGTGCTTGATGTCCAGCATGGAAAAGCCACGCTGCCTGACCAGTTCCGTGTCGGCCACGCCCATCATTCCCTGGATCACCTGGGTCTCATCGACATTCAGGTGATAGGCGTAGCGCAGAATCGTCGCCAGTGCGGCGGCGCCGCAGCTGTAGTCGGTATGCTGGCGCACCATGTTGCGAAAGCGGCCTTCGTGCATGCTTTCGACCGGGCCACTGTAGAGCGCGCCGTTGGGCAGCACGCCGGCAAAGCGCACGTCGGCGGCATGAAGCCTGTCGCCGAGCAGAGCCAGTCCGCCGGCAAGCAAGGTCATGGCAAGTGGGTTTCGCATCATCGTTCCGCGTAATCGCTTGTGGCGAAGGAAGTCCCCCGGCCTGCAGGGGACAGGCCGGGGGGTTCCGTTGGTGCCCGGCAGCAGGACTGCCGGGGTACCGCCCTCATTGGCCGCTCACGCGGCCCTGACTGTTACTCGCCACCACCAGACGGCGGCGTCGTGCTCGGCTGTGCCACCGCCAGTGCAAGGCTGTTGGCCTGCAGGTTGCCGGTGCCGGAGGCGACGTTCACGCCGATGTTGCCCGAGGCGTTCTGGAATGCGTTGCCGGACAGGCTGGCATCGTTGGTCGCATCGACCACGACGTAGCGCGAGGTGGTGACCGAGCCGCTCAGGTTGGCCCACAGATCGTTGGCAGACAGTTCCACGAAGCCAAGCTGGCCGTGCTCGCGTGAATCAGTGGAGCCACCGACCGTGCCACTACCGGTCGCGTTGACGCCGAAGGCCAGTGCGCCGCCATCGCCATTGAGATCGGTGCCGCCCTGGGTCGCGGTGTCCAGGTCGAAGTGACCGGTCTGGTTGCCGCCTGGATGGGTATTGCCGTTCCAGATATCCGGATAGACGTTGCCGATCTGGTCAGCCGTGCCGCTGAGGGTCGACGAGCTGGTGCCACTGAACGAGCCATGCGAGCTGCCCGCATAGCCGCCACTTCCGATGCCGAGCGAGTAGCCCTGCACAGCACCGCTCAGGCTGACTTCGGTGGTGTCATCATAGCGCTGCACGATGCCGGCATTGCTCACCGAGTTGCCACTTGAAACCTGGTTCGAGCTGATGCTCGACTGGGCGAAATCGGTCGTCGCCACCGAGGCGGCCAGCGCATTCTTCTGCTCGTTGTTGTTGCCCGAGGCGACGTTGACGCCGATGTTGCCGGTGGCGCCACTGAAGGCGTCGGCACCGATGCCGGCGGCATTGGTCACGCCGCTGTTCATGGTCTCGTTGCCGCTGCCGGCCTGGTTCACGAACACTTCGGCGTCGGCCATGCCGAAGGAGAAGCTGGCATCGGCGGCGGAAAGCGAAGCGGCGTTGTCCTGCGCGTTGTTGTCGCCGGCCGCCACGTTCATGCCGATGTTGCCGGAGGCTGCCGCGCCGACGTTGTCACCGATCGAGCTGGTATTGGACAGCTTGTCGTTGCTGCCCATGTTGCCGGACACCGACTGGCGGTTGTCGATCACGGCGATCGCGGCCGAGTCGGTCTTGATGTCACCGCTGACGGTCGGGTCGCCACTGATGTTCACGTCGGTGGTGAGGCCCAGGCTCTTCTTGAAGGCCACGTCGACGCTGTGCGCGTCCTTGTTCTTGCGCACGTCGACGTTCCTGGTGACGTTGACGTTCTTGTTGATGTTGGTATCGGAGTTCCTGGTGACATCCATTTCCAGCTTGTAGGTCGCCGACTTGTAGGTGACGCTGTGCTGGTCGTGGCCGCGGTCGTGACCACGGTCACCGTCATTTCCCGCATGGGCCATCGAAGTGCCGAAAAGCGTTGCCACGGCCAGGGCAAGCATTGTCCGTTTCATGTTCGCGTTCATGGTGTCCTCACTTATCCAGCTTGGTTGGTGTTACCGCGGCGTGGACGGCACGGACAGCAACAGCTGGTTGCCCGTGGCATTGCCCGAACCTGCGGCTTGATTGAGTTGCAGCACGCCCTGGTAGCCCTGCATGGCCGACGACTCGACCGACACGCTGCGCGTGCCGCCGCCGGATGTGCTGGCGGCTTGGGAGCGCTGCCCCCCTGCCGACGCGGAGACGGCGGTGGACAGGGTGTCGTCCGTCGCTTCGCGTATGCCTTGCGCGGTCAGTACGGCGGCAACCGCGTTGAGCTGCGCATTGCTGCTGCCACTGGCCTGATTGATCGAGGCGAGCCCGTTGCCGGCGAGGAACGCCTGGCCGCCGATGCCGACGCTCGCCGCCAGCGGGTGATCGCCGTGGTTGTCACGCTGCAGCTGGCGACTTTGGATGGACACGGCGCCGCCGCTGGCGAAGGCGCGCAGGTTGGCCTGCTGGTTGAGATCACCGGCGGCCATGTTCACCGCGATGGCGCCCTTCGCTGCGCTGAAACTGTTGCCATCGATGCGGGTGGTGGCGAGATAGCCAAGCATCGTGGCGTAGTCGTCGTCGCCCGCATGCGCCGCCGGAACGACGCCCGCCGATGACAGCAAGAGCACGACGAGCAGGAGCGCTGGCCTGGTCATGGTCATGTCAATGCGCGGCCGGAGTTGCCGGCGTCATGCCCGGCAGTTGCGACAGCGCGCCGCGCACCTGGTCGCCGATGCCGCGGGTGGTGTTGCCGACGGCGCCCAGCGGCCCGGCGATCACGTTGCCGATGCCCGCATCGGACGCGCCGGCGTGCCCGTCATTGCCAGCCAGCGTGCTGCCGAGAGCGCTGCCGACGATCTGTTCCACCGACGAGCGATGGCCACCCGCTGTCGCGGGTGTGGCCGCGTCCAGGCTGGCGTAGTCCGCATCGCTGAGCTCTCCGGTGCCGAGCGCGCCGGCAATTTCGCGGCGCGGTGAGGGATCGACCATCAACGCCATCCCCGGCGGCGCCGGCCGGTACGCTGGACGTGTGGACACGTTGCGCAGCAGCACGATGTCACCCGGTTGGGCCTTCACCGCCTGGTGGGCATCGGCGGCGAAGGCGCCGGCCGGCACCAGCAGCGCACCCAGCAGCACGACGATGCAGTCGACCCGCAGGTAGTGATGGCTTGGATACATGGCAGGCTCCCCGGTGTGGTCCTCAATGACCGAAGAGCAATCCGCGTGCCATCAACAGGAAAGCCCGTCACCATGCGGTCTGCGGCGGCGACCGGCGCCCTGCGGCGGCTTCGCTGTCGTGTCGCGGCGTATACAGTGCTGAAGCGCGCCGAAGCGCATGTCACCGGGCGGAAAGCGCATTGCGCCTGCATCGGGGCGGACTGTAACGTCGGCGATACAGTTCGCCGGGCGGTGTTACATCGCATCGAAACAGGCGAACGAACTAGGCGAATTGGCGGCCTGGTTCTACGATGCGCGCCACGGCGCGGCCATCACCCGCGATGACCGACACCACCTTTCGAGAGCGACATGCACGAACCACCTTCCGACCTGATCGAACTGGGCAAGCGCTACTGGCTGCCGGTCTACAAGCCGCGCGAACTGGTGCTCGACCATGGCAAGGGTGCGCGCGTGTGGGATACGGCAGGTCGCGAGTATGTCGACTTCGGTGCCGGCATCGCGGTGAACGCACTGGGCCATCAGGATCCGGACCTGCTGGCGGCGCTGACCACGCAGGCGCACAAGCTGTGGCACAGCAGCAATGTGTTCTACACCGAGCCGCCGCTGCGCCTGGCGGCGGAACTGGTGGAAGCGTCCGGCTTCGCCGAACGCGTATTCCTGTGCAATTCGGGTGCGGAAGCGAACGAGGCGGCGATCAAGCTGGTGCGCAAGTGGGCGGCATCGAAAGGGCGCGCACCGGAACAGCGGAACATTCTCAGCTTCTTCGGCTCGTTCCACGGCCGCACCCTGGCCACCGTTACGGCCACCGCGCAACCGAAGTACCAGGAAGGCTACGAACCGCTGCCGGGTGGTTTCATCTATTCGGCATTCAACGATGTCGGTGCGCTCGAGGCGGCGTTCGCTACCCATGACATCGCCGCGGTGATGCTGGAGCCGGTGCAGGGCGAGGGCGGCGTGCTGCCTGCCGCACCGGGCTTCCTGAAGCGTGCGCGTGAGTTGTGCGACCAGCACGACGCGTTGCTGGTGCTGGACGAGATCCAGTGCGGCATGGGTCGCACCGGCGCACTCTTCGCGCACACCCATGATGGCGTGACGCCGGACATCGTGACCCTGGCCAAGGCGCTGGGCTGCGGTTTTCCGATTGGCGCGATGCTGGCCGGTCCCAAGGTTGCGCAGGTGATGCAGTACGGCGCGCATGGCACCACGTTTGGCGGCAACCCGATGGCTGCCGCGGTTGCCCGCGTGGCGCTGGCCAAGCTGGGTTCGCCGGCGGTGCTGGCCAACGTGGAACGCCAGGCGCATGACTTGCGCGCCGGGCTGGCCCGCATCAACCACCAGCTGAACCTGTTCGACGAAGTGCGCGGACGCGGACTGATGATCGGCGCGGTGCTGGCGGAAGCGCATCGGGGCAAGGCGGGCGCCATCCTCGATCATGCCGCCGCGCATGGCTTGCTGCTGCTGCAGGCAGGAACCGACGTGTTGCGCTTCGTTCCGCCGCTGACCATCACCGACGAGGAATTGGCCGAAGGGCTGACCCGTCTGCACGCGGCGTTGAGCGACTTCGTCGCAAGCTGAAGCCACAAGAATCGGGAGTCGACCGTGAAATATCTGCACACCATGGTGCGCGTGCGCGATCTGGATGCCTCGCTGCGCTTCTACTGCGACGGGCTCGGCCTGCGCGAGGTTCGTCGCAAGGACGTTCCCGAGGGCAAGTTCACCCTGGTCTTCCTGTCCGCCGGGGAAAGTCCGGAAGCCGAGATCGAACTGACCTTCAACTGGGGCGCGCAGGAAGACTACGGTTCTGCGCGCAACTTCGGCCATCTCGCCTTTCGCGTCGATGACATCTACGCCACCTGCGAGCGGTTGCAGGATATGGGCTACACCATTCATCGTCCGCCGCGTGACGGCCACATGGCCTTCGTGCGTTCGCCCGACCTGATCTCGATCGAACTGCTGCAGGAAGGCCACTTGCCGCCGCGCGAGCCGTGGGCGTCCATGCCCAATACCGGCAACTGGTGACTCAGCCCCTGGCGTCGCGAAGCGCGCCGCGGGCGGCTTCCAGCGTGTCGGCAATATCCTGGTCGCTGTGCGCGCTGGACATGAAGCCAGCTTCAAATGCGGACGGCGCCAGATACACGCCGCGCTTCAGCATGCCGTGGAAGAAGCGATTGAACAGGTCGACATCGGCGGCCGTCGCCTGTGCATAACTGCTGACCTTGTCGGCGGTGAAGAACAGGCCGAACATGCCGCCCACGCGATTGGTGCTGAACGCCATGTCCTCGCCATCGGCAACAGACTGCAAGCCGTCGGTCAGCAGGCGCGTGCGCGCGGCCAGTTTGTCGTGGAAGCTCGGTGCCTGGACCAGTTCCAGCATGGCCAGGCCCGCCGCCATCGCTACCGGATTTCCGCTCAGCGTGCCGGCCTGGTAGATCGGGCCGGCCGGGGCAATCTGCTCCATCAGCTCGCGCCGGCCGCCATAGGCGCCCACCGGCATGCCGCCGCCGATGATCTTGCCGAAGGTGGTCAGGTCCGGTGTGACGCCGTAATGTGCCTGCGCGCCGCCAAGCGCGACGCGGAAACCGGTCATCACCTCGTCGAAGATCAGCAGGGTGCCGGCCTGGGAGCACAGCTCGCGCAGACCCTGCAGATAGCCCTCTGCCGGCGGAATGCAGTTCATGTTGCCGGCGACCGGCTCGATGATCAGGCCGGCGATCTCGTTGCCCTGTTCAGCGAACAATGCCCTGGCGGCATCGAGGTCGTTATAGGGCAGGGTCAGGGTC
This sequence comes from Rhodanobacter ginsengiterrae, assembly GCF_050026815.1. Classification (NCBI taxonomy): domain Bacteria; kingdom Pseudomonadati; phylum Pseudomonadota; class Gammaproteobacteria; order Lysobacterales; family Rhodanobacteraceae; genus Rhodanobacter; species Rhodanobacter ginsengiterrae. Next base: position 126,734 of record NZ_JALBWO010000044.1, read on the forward strand.
AGGTCGGCATTCGCCTTCGGTACCCCCGGCGAGGTCGGTACGCCGAAGGTCAGTGCGCCGGAGCCGGCCTTGACCAGGAAGCTGTCGCCATGACCGTGATAGCAGCCTTCGAACTTCACGATCTTGCTGCGGCCGGTGGCGCCGCGGGCCAGCCGGATTGCCGACATGGTTGCTTCGGTGCCGGAGTTGACCATGCGTACCATGTCGATCGAAGGGATCAAACGATTGATCGTTTCAGCCATGGTCACCTCGGCCGCGCAAGGCGTGCCGAAGGAGAGGCCGTGCTTCACTGCGCGCTCCACCGCTTCACGCACCGCCGGATGGTTGTGGCCGACAATCATCGGTCCCCACGAACCGACGTAATCGATATAGCGGGTTCCCTCCACGTCCCACAGGTAGGCGCCATCCGCGCGCGCCGTGAAGAACGGCTCGCCACCGACGGACTTGAACGCGCGTACCGGGGAATTCACGCCACCGGGCATCAGTTGCCGGGCGCGCTGGAAAAGTTCGTGGTTGTTCAACATGCGGATTCTCGATCGGAGGTGTACAGGTCGGTGAAGCGTCTGGCTGCGGCACGAACATCCGGGGCGGCAAAGACGGCCGAAACCACGGCGAGGTAATCCGCGCCGGCTTCAACCAGGGTTCGCCCATTGTCCGGCGTGATGCCGCCGATCGCTACCCGCGGTATCCCCAGCGCGGCGCTTTGCCTCAGCAGTTCGATCGGTACCAGTGATGCCAGTGGTTTGGTCGATGACGGAAAAAACGCGCCGAATGACACGTAGCTTGCGCCGGCACGAGCAGCGGCTTCGGCCCGTGCCAGCGAGTCGTAGCAGGACACGCCGATGATGGCCCGCTCGCCCATCACCCTGCGCACTGCCGCCGGATCGTCGTCGTCGCGACCCAGATGCACGCCCTGGGCCCCGACCTCGAGGGCCAGCACGATGTCGTGATCGATGATCAGCGTCGCATCGTGCACCCGGCAGATCTTCGCCAGCCCGCTGGCTTCGGCGTGCCGACGTTCCGTATCGCGGCTCAGGTCGCGGTACTGCAGCAGCCGCGCCCCGCCCTCCAGCGCTTGCGCGGCCGCTTCGAGCAGATCGGTGCGCGGACCATTTGTGACGGCGTACAGGCCGCGGCCAGTTTGTAGTGCGAAGTGGTTCAAGTCGTGACCTCAGCGGTTGCGGGTGGAGGAGTTGGCGCGCCACCCGCTTTCGCATTCGCGGGTGAGTTGCGAGAATGGGCCATTCCCTAGCGATCCGAAGAAGCCCGACCATGAGCCAGAGTTCCAGCGAGACCGCCGTGCGCAAATGGATGTGCGTAGTGTGTGGCTATATCTATGACGAAGCGCTCGGCGTGCCCGACGAAGGCATCCCTGCCGGTACCCGCTGGGCGGACGTGCCGGATACCTGGACCTGTCCGGATTGCGGCACCACCAAGGACGACTTCGAAATGATCGAGCTCGACTGAGCGCCGCTTCCCGCCTGCAAACGGCCCGATTCTGTCACTGCGCTGACCGGGCCGCCTGCTCTGATGTTCCTGCGCCCGATCACGCGGCGCGCCATGCGGGAACATCTCATGCTGCAGTTCATTCCATTCGAAGATGACTGGGACGCCCTGGAAAACCTGCGTCCGGAAGATTTGATTCCCTTTCGTGTCGGCATGCTCGATACGGTGTCGGCCGACGCTCAGCGCACCGTTCCCAGATCGCCGTCGATCTTCAGCACGTCACCGGGCTTGGCGCCGATCCGCTGCGCGGTACCCGCCGACAGCTCCAGGACATAGATGGCGGGCGCGGCGCTGGGGTAGATCGGGCAGGGATCGGCCTTGCACGGCGGTACGTCCCGCTGGATCGAGACCAACCGTCCGCCGTCATCGAAATACAGGATGTCCAGCGGGATCAGCGTGTTCTTCATCCAGAAACCCTGCGGGCCCATGACGGGAAACGCAAACAGCATGCCGTGGTCGGCCTCCAGCTTGGTGCGCATCATCAATCCGTGCTGGCGACTGGCGTTGTCCGTGGCCAGCTCGACGGAGAAGCGATGTCCGTCCAGTTCGACCGCGGCTTGTGCGTAAGGGGGAGGGGCGGCGCAGGCGCTGGCCGCCAGCAGGAACAGCAATGACAGGAGCGCATGTTTCATCGCTTGCTCGCATGTGATGGGAACGAAGCCGTGACGAGTGTAGCGCCGCATCGGGAGCGTCCTTCGCCAAAGAATCATGAGAAAAGTGCGGGACCCCCTTCCAAGATCCTTTGCCCGGCGCTATGATTCACGCCCCTTCGACGAAACGTCCTTCTTCGAAGGTTCCTGCTTCAAGGCAACCTCGAAAAAAGCGTCACCGAGGGTGTTGACGGTAGGGAAAAGCGATGTAGAATGGGCGGCTCACCTAGGACGAAACGTCTTGGGGCGCAAACCGGAAACGGGATGCAAGCGAACGATCTTTGACA